>JAFGIZ010000082.1 GCA_016929365.1 Lentisphaerota bacterium | reverse complement strand
TGACGGGGCGGGACTGGAGGACGGTCAGCGTTTCGCCCTGCCGTGTCCACTCGACGTCCTGGGCGGCGTCGAACGCCGCTTCCGCCGCCAGGGCGAGATCGTAGACAGCGCGTACCTGGGGTCCCGTCAGCGGCGCAACCGCGGCCTGCTGCGGCGCGAGCGGCTCCGGTTCGATGCCGGCTGACCGGGCCCGGACGGCGCATTCGCGCCGGGGTTGCGCGTGGGACAGCACCCGGCCGGACGCGCGGTCGAGTATCCAGCGGTCGGGTTCGACGGTTCCGTCCACCAGGCCGGCGTTCAGCCCGTGCACGGCTTCGATCACGGCCTCGCCGTGGGCCGCGGGGTTTCGGCTGAAGGCCACCCCGGAGCTTTCGCCGATAGCCATGGCCTGGACCAGGACGGCCATGCGGCTGCGGTACACGTCGAGGCCCAGTTCGCGGCGGTAGAGCAGGGCCGCGTCCGACCAGAGGGACGCCCAGACCAGGCGGATGTGCTTGAGAATCGCGGCGGCGCCCCGGATGTTCACAAAGGATTCGTGCAGGCCGGCGAACGAGGCGTCGCGTGCATCTTCGCCGGGAGCGGATGAGCGGACGACAACAGGACGTTCGCGGAAAACACGGTGCATGGTTTCCGTCAATGCCTCCCGCAGGGCCGCGGGGAGGGGCGTATTGAGAAACAGGTTGCGGATGCGCAGGGCCGCGTCCCAGATTTCCTCCCAGCGCATGTCTTCGAAGCGCTTGCGGCCGAGCTCGAAGACGACGCGGTCGCGCAAGCCGGTTGCCTGCAGGTAGGCCGCGTAGGTTTCGGCGGGCACGGCGACGGCGGGCGGCACGCGGAAGCCGCGCGCCGCCAGGTCGGCCAGCGCCCTGGCCTTGGCGCCGACCGACTCCGGACCGGCCGCGCGGATGGCGGTCAGTGACTCGAAGACGGCCATCGGCTCACGTCCATTTCGACCACGTGCTGAAAACGGGTCACCAGGTAGTAGGCGGTTACGTCCAGGCGGAACATGGCCGTAGAGGGAGCGTGCGCGAACGCATCGAGGTACGGATGTTTCAGCAGGAAGCGGTTCAGCCAGGTGTCGCGTTCCGCGTCCCCGACTTCGACGGCCGGCCCCACGGCGGTCACGGCCGCCCCGGTGGAGAAGTCCTCCGGCGCGCGGGCGCGGTTGTCGATGAGCAGGGCCGCGTGGGGATGGGCCGAGAGGTTGCGGTACTTGGTCGTGGCGCGGCTGGTGACGAACACGAGCCGGCGCAGGTCGTCGTCCGCGGCAAACGCGACGAGGTTGGCATACGGCGCCTTCCCGCTGTACGTGGCCACCACGGCCAGGCCCTGGCTTGCGAGCAGCGTCCTGAGCAACGCGAGGCTGTTCTCCCGTGAATCCGTCATGCGGCGCCTTACCTCTTTGCCGGGGTCCATAGCATGGCCCGGCCGGGAAATGAAGCCCGAACTGCCGCCGGCCGCCGCGCAAGCCGGGTCGCGCCGGCGGCTGACGCTGCGGGAGGCCGGCGGCGGAAAAGGAAACGGCGCCGTGCTTTGGGCTTGCTTCCGCCGCGCGGGGCCGGTTACCTAGGTGGCCGGAGGGCGGGATGGCGCAGCGAAAGAAGAAGGCGGAATGGGGGGAACGGTTCCGGATCCGGCCGGGCCGCGCGTGCCGGCTGGCGCGCCTCGATCCCGGCGGTACGCCGGGAATGAAGAAGCGGGGCGACGCGGAGGAGGCGCTGGGCCGGATGCAGCGCCGCCTGTCCGACCTGCAGGAAGTGCTCTATGCGGGAGCCGAACAGGCGCTGCTGGTGGTCATCCAGGCCATGGATACCGGCGGGAAAGACGGGACGATTCGCCATGTCTTCGGCCCGCTCAATCCGCAGGGGGTGCGGGTCACGAGCTTCAAGGCCCCGAGCGGGGAGGAGCTGGCCCACGACTACCTGTGGCGCATCCATGCCGAGGCGCCCCGCAAGGGTATGATCCGCATTTTCAACCGTTCGCATTACGAAGACGTCCTGATCGCGCGGGTGCACGCGCTCGCCCCGAAAAAGGAAATCGAGCGCCGTTACGGCCAGATCAACGCGTTCGAGCAGTACCTGTCCGAGAACGGGATCACGATCCTCAAGTTCTACCTTCATATCAGCCGCAAGGAGCAGAAAAAGCGTTTGGAATCGCGGCTGGCCCGTCCGGACAAGCACTGGAAGTTCGATCCCGGCGATCTGGCCGAACGCAAGCGGTGGGACTCCTACCGGCGTGCCTACGAGAAGGCGCTCTCGCGGTGCAGCACGGCATGGGCGCCGTGGCACGTCATTCCGGCCGATCACAAGTGGTACCGCAACTACGCCGTGGCGCGCATTGTCCTGGAAACCCTGCAGGGGATGCGCCTGCGTTATCCGGCAGCTCCGCCCGACCTGGACAAGGTCGTTGTGACCTGACGGCGGAGCGATCACTCCGTTGCCGGTGCCGTGCCGCCGCGGTCTCGGGTTAATCGAGGCGGGTTCCGGGGGGTTTTACCGATGGGCGTTTCGCGTCGATTGTCGTGTAATGCGCGGCAGGAGAAGGACCCGGGAAGAAAAACAAGCAAGGGGTATTCATGGCGGTATCCTATATTCCGGCCTCATCGCCTGTAACCGGCTCCGCCCGACGCCCGCGGCAGGTAACGGTGACCGGGGCGTCCGGCCGCATCGGCCGCTCGTTCTGCGCGTATGCCCGCGGGCGCTACGCGCTGCGGCTCGTCGTTCGCCGCGAGGACCAGGCGGAAGATGTCCGGGCGTACGGCGAGGTGGTCGCCGGCGATCTGTGCGATACGGGCATAGCCGACCGGGCGGTGGCAGGCAGCGATACGGTTATTCACCTGGCGGCAAACGCCTCGGCCCGGGCGGAATGGGATTCTCTCCGCCGAGACAATATCGAGGCCACCTATCGGACGTTCGACGCGGCGGTGCGCGCGGGATGCCGGCGGATCGTGTTCGCCTCGTCCATTCACGCGGTGTCGGGATATCCGCCGGGCTACCAGGTGCACGAAGAGGATCCGGTTAATCCGGGGGATCTCTACGGCGTATCCAAGTGTTTTGGAGAGGCCCTGGCGCGGTACATCGCCGTGCAGGAAAACGTGTCGGCGATTGTCCTGCGCATCGGTTCGTTTCAAACGCCGGAGACGGCCGAACAGGCCGAAAATCTGCCCCTGATGAACACGTTTCTTTCGCACCGGGATTTAAACCAGCTGATCGGGCGCTGTATCGACGACGAAAGCCTCCGGTTCGCGGTGTTTCACGCGCTGTCCGGAAACCCGTTCAACCGAATGGATATCGGAACGGCGCAGGAGCTCGTGGGGTATGACCCGGAAGACGATTTTACGGCGCTGAACCGGGAGCTTGCAGATTTACAGCTGAAGGCGGTCGTCAAGCCGCATGACGAGCGGCACCGGGACTGAGCTCCGGAACACCGGGATGGGCAGTATCCGTTAGTGCCTCAATTCCGAGCGAAGCCGGTTCCACGCTTCCCGCAGGACCCGGGCGGACTGTTGCAAGCCTTCTTGCTCTTTCGGGGCAAGCTCGCCGTGCAGAACGCGTTCGATGCCTTTTTCCGATAACATGCAGGGCACACTGAGGCACACGTCGCGCAGGCCGAATTCCCCGTTGAGCAGTGCGGACACGGTGAGAACGCTGTGCTGATTGCGAATGATGGCCCGGACGATCTGGACCAGGGCCAGACCGATCGCGTAGTTTGTTGCGCCCTTGTAGTCGATAATGTGGTAGGCGGATTGCCGCACCTCTTCGACGATTTCCTGTTTGACCCTGTCCCATTCGCCGTGCTTACCGCACACGGCGCAATACGTTTCCATGGACACGCCCGCGATGTGCGTGAGCGACCACGGGGCTATTTCGCTGTCGCCGTGTTCGCCGAGGATATAGGCATGCACGTTTCGGGAATCAACCCCGCAATGCCGGCTGAGGAGATAGCGGAACCGTGCCGTGTCCAGGACCGTGCCCGAGCCCATGATCCGGTTCCGCGGCCAGTCGCTGCGTTCCAGCGCAACACGGGTCAGCAGATCCACCGGGTTGGCGACGACGACAACGACCGCCTGCGAGTCGCGGTCGGTGACGTCGTCCATGATCTGACGCATGATGGCCGCGTTACGTTGCAGAAGGTCCAGGCGGGATTCGCCGGACTTCTGTTTGGCCCCGGCTGTAATGACGATGACCCGGGCGTCGGCATAGTCGTCGGGTCCGCCTGCGCGAAGTGTCATGGGAGGCATGAAGGGGAGCCCATGGGCCAGATCCAGGATCTGGCCTTGCGCGAGATCCCGCTGCGTATCGTAGAGCACGATCTCGTCCGGCCCGCCGTCCTGCGCGAGGGCATAGGCAAACGTGGAGCCGACTGCCCCGGCGCCCACGATCACCACTTTCCGGCTTCTTGGAAGATCGCGTGCCGCCGGATTCTGCTCCGAATCCGTTTCTGTCGTCGCCGGCTTCGTGTTCACAGCCTCCATTCTTCCAGAGTGAGCGCGGTCGGTTGATCGGGCGGCCCCGCATAAAATGCTTCGAAAAACACGACGCGGCAAATCCGGCGCCCTGTGTTTCCGGAAAAGCGGCTGCCGCAAAGCGCGTCGGCTTCACCCCCGGCTTCGCGTCCCGGGGCTCAGAACAGGTAATTGAGCGCGCTGAACCCGGAAAAAACGATGTCGTCCTCGACGATCGGGCTGGCGGTGATAGCCGCATCGAGGAACTCCGCTTGGCCGTTGAGGATGAACCGCACGCTGTCGGTCAGCTCGAAGAACAGGTCGAGTCCGGCCTGGAGATTGAACGCATCGCCGACGCGGTAGGCGGGGCGCGCGGCGCGGGCCTGCGCGGCGGGAACCCCGTAGTCGTAGTCGGCGAGATCCGCGGCGAGCCAATGGACCCCGGCCTCCGGTGTGATGCGCAGGAGGCCGGCGGAAAAGGATTTGGAAAGCGCGGCCCGGGCCGAGCCGCCGCCGATGGTATCGAGGACGTCGTGGTCGTATCCGGCCGTCAGGGTGAACCCAACGGGCAGGTCCGCCTGGAGGGCGAGTCCCGCCATGACCGTGTCGTCGCGGTCGCCCAGGCCTTCGAGAAAGTCGCTATCTTCCTCTTCGTACGCGCGGATGCGGTAGCGGCCCGTGGCCGCCAGGCGCAATGCGCCGCTTCCAAGCAGGCTCAGCCGGGCGTAGGGGCCGTAAACCTGGAGCCGGTTGCCGATGTAGGTGACGGCGGGAATGAGCTGCACGACGTTGCCGTCGTAATCCCGGTACGGCGGCTGACTGGCGATCAGCCCCAGGCCGACACCGATCCGGCCCCGCCGGCCGAGGGGCCGGTAGAGCGACACGGCGAAGTCGGCCGCGGCGCCGGGGGTGAGCGTAAACGCCGCCCGGGTGTAGCGCGGCGGGCCTTTAGGCCGATACGCGTTGGAGAATCCGAGCGGTTCCCTGGGGATGCCGATGAAATTGCGATCGATCCTCCGGTTCGCGTTCTCGTCGTAATACACCAGCAGCGCGTATTCGCCGGGCCGGATGCCGTCGATGACGTAGCGCTCGCGGCCGTCGAGGTGAAACACCTCGAAGCGGACGGGGTCGCGGAAATCTCCAAAGGCGTTGGCGTTGTCAAAAAGCGCAAGGACGACCGAGCCGGCCTCCGGCGGATTGACCAGCCGGACCGCCACCCGCGCCGTCAGGTTCTCCGCCCCCGCGCGCAGCGCCAGGGCGCAAATCGCCGCGGCCGCCACCCGCGCGCTCCGTTTCCGCTTCCCGTACACAGTCAGTTCCTTATGGCGTACTTCGTGTTCAAACCGTGTCGATATTAGTGGGTCGCGGCGTTTACAGCAAGGGCCGCTCCGCCGTGTGAGGCAGGAGACTCGGCTGAACGGTCCGGATTCAACTTGCCATGCGATAGGCGGGCTGTCATTTTTGAGTATGGCCCGGCGGCGTAAAAAGCGGGGGGAGGGGCGGATGCGCGTCTGGCCCCGCGGCATGGAACCGTGGTGTATTCTGGTTCCGTGGCTGTGCTGTCTCTCCTGGGTTGCCGCCGGCGCGCAGCATCCCGTCAACCTGGTGCCCAACGGGGACTTCTCCGGCGGGTTGGCCGGCTGGTTTCCGCTCACATCAGACCTCGCGGGCGAGGTAGCGGTTCGTTCGGCTGACGGTAACGGCTATGCCGAAATATCCAGCCCCGCCGATCCGGTTTTCGAACTCCCGCCGGGAAAGCCGGGCCTTCAACTGTTTTCGTCCTGGTTCGTCGGTGCGGATGAAGTCCTGTCCGTCCGTTTGCGCGCGCGCGGCCGGGGTGTCCTGAACATCTGCCTGGGGGGCGTGTCGGCGGAGACATGCCTCTACACGCGGATGGACCCGAAGACGTTCCATGTCGGAGAGACATGGACGAACATCGCGTTTGCGCTCCGCAAGACGGATGACTTGAGGTTTCCCGCGACGCAGCTGGAATTGAATGCCGAGGGGCGGGTGGATATCGACGACGTGGTCGTGCTTCCCGGCGGAACCGATCTTGCGCAGAGGCCTCACGTCGCGCAGCCGGCGGGGCTGAGCCTGGAGTGCGCGAATCCCACGCGTATCCACAAAACCGGCGAGGCGGTCGCGTTTCTCGTGCAGCCGTATCATGTCCCGGCGAATCCGAGCGGTGCGGTATGGCGTGTCACGGACTATTTCGATCGGGACGTCGCACACGGTACGCTGGAGCTTCCGGTCGACGGAAAGCCCCGGAAGCTGGTCCTGCCGTTTGCGGAACCGGGATATTACCGTCTCCATTGTGCGCGGGGGGACGTGGAGGCCACCGCCGCCTTCGTGGTGGTCGGTCCGGCTCCCGCCCGGCTCGATCCCCGCTTCGGGGTATGCTGCGCCGCATACGATCCGGCGGTCACCGCCCGAAAAATTCGCGCTCTCGGGGTCGGTTCGTTGCGCGTGCACGGTCCCCTGACATGGAATCGACTCATGCCGCGCCGCGGAACATTTCACCCGCCGATCCGGTTATTGAAAACGCTGAAGGCCTCCGGCGCCGAGGTGATGTCCTATGTTCACGGCCAGGCGCCGCCGTGGGTGCAGGAGGACACCGGCGAGGTTTTCAATCTCGATGCCGCGCGGCGGATGATCACCCGGACCGTCCAGGCGACCTCGAATCTTGTGGATCAATACGAAATTTACAACGAGCCGAATTCTCATGTTCCCTTCGGCGGCGCGCCGGGCGTTTATGCCGCATGGCTTGCGACGGCCTACGACGCGGTGAAGGCCGTTTCTCCGAAGAACGGGGTGATCGGGATCTGCGCGGGTCAGATCGATGCCGCCTATATTGACGGCGTTTTGAGGCGGGGTGTTGCGTCCAAGATGGACGCGCTGTCGGTGCATCCGTATCGCTACGATCCGCCGGAAGCCACGCATCTTTTCGACGAAATCGATTATCTCTATGACGTGCTGGAGAAACACGATTACAAGGGACCCGTGTGGGCGTCGGAGGTCGGGTTCCAGGGCAATGACCGGCCTCAGAAACCAAATCGCCACCCCCATAATCCTGTTTTCTCGGAGGCCGAGGCGGCCAGACACCAGGTTAAGCTCAACCTGATGTGTTTCTCCGCGGGCTTCGACCGTTTCTACTGGTTCTTTCTCCACGGGGTGGCCGGCGGCGCCATCCCGTTTTATTGGGGCCTGTATTACGAAAATCCCGAACACGCGATTCCGAAGAAGTCGGTGGCGGCGCTCGCCACGTTGACCCGGACACTGAATCATTTGCCGTTCCGGGATCGCTGCGTCCGCGCGGACCCCGACCTGTACGCGTACGATTTTCGCGATGCGTCGCGCGGCGTGATCGCGGCCTTCAAGGCGGAAGCGGTCGCTGACGGGAGGTTCCTCTTTGTTCGGGACATTGCCGGGGTGGAGGGTCTGCGGACCATCGACGGCGCGGAGGCTGCCCCTGTATGGCGGACGGAAGACCTGCTGGTCCGGGACGTCGGCCGTGATCCCTCCTACATGCTGTACCGGGCGGCGCACCCGCCGCGAGTGGTCGAACCGCTTTACCTTACCCGCTTTCCCGACACCCTGCTGGATGGGGCGCGCTATTCCCTCTCCCTCCAGGTGCGCAATCCGCTGCCGGAGCCGACAGAAGCCGGCGTGCGCATTGCCTTGCCGGCGGGCTGGACGGTCAACGCCTCCCCGGAACGGACGGTCTTCTTGAAGTCGGATGAAGCGAAAACCATCGACCTGGAGTTCGCTATACCCGAAGACGAGTCCGGCCCGGCACCCACAATCGAGGTCACGGCACGTTTCGCGGCGCTGCCAGACTTTCCCGTCCGGCTCGTCAGGGCCGTCGAGGTAATTCCCCAGAAATACCGCGATCGAGCGCCGCTGCGCCTCGACCCCCGGGAGATGGACTGGACCGTGAGAACCCGATGGGCGGACGACGGCTGGTCCGTCGCGAAGGAGGAGGATCGCGCCGTATTCTCGTTCCGGTTCAGCGGCAAGCGCCAGGACTGGGGGGCTTTCCGGTCGCCGTGCGACGGAGGCCGGAACCTGAAAGGTTACCGCAAGGTCGACATGGAGCTGCTGTTCGATAACCCGGAAAAGCTCACGTTCTCGATTCTACTCGAAGAGGCCGGCGGCGCGCTGTACCGGGGCGTCCCGCATGTCATCCCCGAAAAGCTCGATGCGTGGCAGAGGCTTTCCGTCGAGCTGCGAACGTTCAGGCATATCCGTGCGGCCGGAGAGGATGAGAACAATATGCTGGATCTGGACAGCATAACGGCCGTTCATCTGCATGCCATATCCAGCCGGCAGGGCAGCGGTTATTTTGCCGCGCGGAGCATCTGTTTCAAGCGGTAGAGAACAACGTTCCGGCTCAGTGTGCCCGCGCCGCGCCGAGGGGCTGGAGGCGGCTTATCTCGCGCTTCATCACCGGCCACGCGTCCTCGGCGTAGAAGCGGTGTCCCCCCTTGCCGATCACGAGGTGGCAGCGCGCCGCGGCGCCGGCCGCCGCATAGATCTGCTTGAGCCGCCTGAAGGCGCGCTTCGTCGCGCGCACGGGGAAGATGGGATCCTCGGCGCCCGCCACGATCACGAGGGGCCGCGGCGCGAAAAGCCCCATGATGTCCGCCATCTCCGCGACCTGCAGCATGCCGGGGATGTAATTGCACATGCAGTGATGCATCGACAGAATCGAGTCGCGAAACGTGCAGAAATAGCCGGACGGCATGGCAAACGCGATGCGCGGCAGGATGGCGGCGCCGAATACGCTGGCCGTGCCGCCGCCCGAGTGGCCCATGACGCCGATGCGCTTCATGTCGGCATCGCCGCGCGTCGCGAGATAGTCGATGGCGCGGTCGATATCGAAGACCCGTTCCCCGATCAGGGTGCGCCCCAGCATCAGGGCGTGCATGGAGGCTTCATGGCAGGGGTGCTCCGTGTCGTACTCCAGCTCGGGCTTGCGGCGCTCTCCGAAGGCGCGCTGCTCGATACACAGCGCGGCCACGCCGTAGGTCATGCACCAGAGCCCGAAATCGCGGTCCCCCTCGACCTTGAACGGTTTCGTATTGTCCTCGCGTTCCACCGCGATCGAATTGTGCATCCCGGTCGAATGGCCCTGCACGCAGATCGTAAACGGGTAAGGCGGTTCGACGTTCCGCGGCAGACACACGAACGCCGGCACGTCGGCATGGGGTTCGGACCTGAAGACCACCTTCTCGATCGTCCCCAGTTCGTGCTCGCGCCGCCACAGCCGCTCCGCCTGCAGCGGCACGCGCTCGTCCGGCATGTCGCCCAGGAGCTGCTTCAGCTTGCGCCGCAGCCTGCGCTGCCAGGCGCGCACGTCGCCTCCGTCATAAGCCAGCGCCTGCGGCATGTGCCGCGCCAGGTACGCGTGATGTGCTCCGGGTGAATAGTCACGTCGCATACAGACTCTCCGCAACACTGTAGGGGAACATACTCAGGGATCCAACAGGAATACGCGCACGCCGGGGGCGGGGAGTGCGAACGAGAACACGCCGCCGGTGGGGCGGATCGCTTCGCCGGTGAGCACATCGGCGCACGATTCGGCCTCCGGCACTTCCACCTCGCATGTCACCACGGCCTCGGGGGCGTCCCCGGCAACGGCCCACAGGTAGCGGCGGCCGTCCAGCTCGCGCATCCGGAGGAACGGGGTGCCGCGTTGCAGTTGCCACCGGCGCCACGCGTCGTCGATGCCGACCACCGGCAGCAGCGGAAGCGCGGCCTCCGGTTCCACCTCGGGGCTGTCCCCCAGTTCCAGCAGGGCGGGCATGCCGAGCACCGTGATTGTGCCGCGCCCGTACGTGCGCCGGGATGCCGCCGGCTCGCCGCCGGCATAGCGCAGCAGGGCGGACCACGCGGCGCCGTCCGGTGCAGCCCGCGCGCGCGCGGCATGGTTGCGGCTC
>JAFGIZ010000013.1 GCA_016929365.1 Lentisphaerota bacterium | reverse complement strand
GCGGCGGCGTGCAGGTTGCGCGCGCGGGCGTAGTAGCCGAGCCCTTCCCAGGCCTTGAGCACGTCCTGGAGATCCGCCGCGGCGAGGGCGCTCACGGTGGGGAAACACCGGATAAACCGGTCGAAATAGGGAATTACCGTGGCCACCTGGGTCTGCTGCAGCATGATTTCGCTGACCCACACCTTGTAGGGCGCGGGGTCGTCGCGCCAGGGCATCGGGCGCCGGTGCGCGGCAAACCAGCGCAGCAGCGCCCGTGCCCAGCGCGGAGGGGCGGGCGTGGCGTGTTTCATGGGCGGCCAGCGTAGCATTGACGTTCGAACGATCACAAGAAGGATGGACCGGGCGGCGGCAAGACGGACGCGCCGGCCTCGCGCGCCTGCGTGCACGCGCCGCTCGGCGTGTTAATGCAACACCGCGGCTAGAGCCAGTGGCGGCGGCGGAAAAAAACGACCATGCCGCCGGCGACGAGAAGCATGACGATCCAGGTCGCGGCGTACCCGTAGCGCCACTGGAGCTCCGGCATGTGTGCGAAATTCATGCCGTAGATGCCCGCGATGAAGGTCAGCGGGATAAAAATCGTGGCGATCACGGTGAGGACCTTCATCACTTCGTTCATCCGGTTGCTGACGGCGGTCATGTAAACGTCCAGCGCGCCGGACAGCATATCGCGCTGGGTTTCCAGGGTATCGATGACCTGGAAGATGTGTTCGTAAAGATCCCGCAGGTAGGGCGCCAGGCTCTTGCCGATGAGGGGATTATCGGTCCGGCTGAGTTCGCTGACCAGCTCGCGCAGGGGCCAGAGAATCTTGCGCATGAAGATCATGTCCCGCTTCACGCCGTGAATGGCCTGCAGCGTGTCCGGGCCGGGATGGTCCAGGACGGCTTCCTGGATCTGTTCGACGCGTTCCCCGGCGTCTTCCAGCACGAGAAAGTAGTGGTCCACGATCGCATCGAGCAGCGCGTAGGCCAGATAGTCGCAGCCGAGCGAGCGGATACGGCCCTTGCCGTTGCGGATGCGGTCGCGAATCAGGCCGAAGACGTCGCCTTCAATTTCCTGGAACGTGAGGAGGTAATGGGCGCCGAGGACGAGGCTGACCTGTTCCGACTGCAGGGTATGGGTCTCCGGGTTCAGGGTGAGCATTTTGACGACGCAGAACACGGTGTCGCCGTACTCCTCGAATTTCGGGCGCTGGCCGGTATTGAGGATGTCTTCCAGCATGAGCGGGTGGATCGAGAAGACCTCGCCGAGCTGTTCGAGCAGCGCGGCATCATGGAGGCCGATGACATTGAACCAGGTCACGGACGGCCGTTGGAGATAGCCGCGGCAGGCTTCGGGCGCGGACAGAGTGGCTTCGCGCACGGCTGACGCGTCGTAGTCCATGACGGTGATCGTGGGCGTCGCGACGCGTTTTTCTCCGACGAAGACCGGGGTTCCCGGGGGGAGTCCGGCCGTCGGCGCGCGCCGCCGCGGTACGATGTGTGGGGCCTTCAGCCTCATCGTGGCGGCAAGGATAGGCGTTTCCCGTGTGAAACGCCAGCGCAAAGCGCCGGCGGCGCCGGGGTGCGCACGGGTCAGGGCAAGTGCGCCTGCCAGGCCTCAATTCCGTCGAGTACCATCTGGGTGCCGATGGTCATCACCGCCAGGCCGGTCAGGCGGACCAGTGCGCCCAGCAGGTTGAAGCGGCCCAGCGCCAACCCGATGAAGCGGCTCAGGCGCATGATCAGGTGGTTGAGCGCGAGGGCCAGGAGCAGGGCCGCGGCGGGGCCGGCCAGTCCCTCTTGCGCATTGGTGGCTATAGCCGCTGCAATCGTGGCGGGGCCGGCGATCATCGGGCATGCCAGGGGAACGAGCGCAAAATCCTGGTAACGGGCCTGTGTGTCGTGTTCGAAGAAGACGCCCTTCCGCAGGGCGTTGAACCCCACCCAGCAGAGCACCGTCCCGCCCGCGAGGCGGAGCGAGTACAGTTCCACGTGGAAGACACGCCGCAGTACGAGTTCTCCGAAGACCATGGACAGGAGCAAAATGCCGGCCGCGACGAGGCTGGACTTGGTTGTTAAATGCGCGAAATCATGACGTTCGCTCTCGGACGAGAGCACGGCCAGCACCGAAACCTTGCTCACGGGATTGATGAGAGCAAGGAAATAGAGTGTTGTCGTCAGGATAACGGGCAGCGTCGCCTGCATGCTTCTGCCAGCGTACCGTCTCGCTCCCGATGCGCAAGTGCAGAATGCCCGGTTCCGGCGTGACCGGCCGGCAAGGAGAAGCCGGAGGGAGCGCCTGTCCGGAAACGTCTTTTCGGCCGGGCGGGTTCGGTGTTCGCTGCGGCGCAAGGCGGCGTGGGCCGGCCTCGCGGCCGTTTGTGCTATCGCACATCAAACGCAAAAATGCGGACCTGCTCCGCGCCCCAGGTGGTTTCCGGAACGAGCCGAATGCCCCTGGTCCGCAACGCGAGCGGCACTTGAACCAAGCGTTGGTAATTGTTCGATTCCTCGAAAACGCTGCGCCACGAGCCGTCAGGCGCTTGGGCGTCGATCCGGAAGCGTTTTGTGACCGTATCCGGCACGGCCAAGGGGTCGGCGTTCGCGGGATAGCCGTGGGGCATGTTCTTGAAGTTGCGGTTCAGGTCGCTGTCGAAGATGAGCCGTACGGCCCGTACGGTCGTCTCGGCCGGAAAGGCATAGGTGATAGCCGAACCGATCGGGCCGCACCAACTGTTGGCGGCATCGCCGACCGGGCGATCCGTGCCGCTGCGCAGCGGCTCGGCGTCGCCCGCAGTACACGATAGTTGTGCGCGGCGCGAAAGCTCCGGTACGGCACGAATATGCCGGGGGAGCCAGCAATCATCGTCCATGAGTTTCTGCTGCAGCGCATGAATCCGATGCTCGCGCACGGCGCGCGGCGTCATCCCTTCGCGGACGGCTATCGCCGCCGCCGTCCCCACGGCCTGCCCCATCAGCGAGGTCGTCGCCATAACGCGGGTTGAGCTCATCGCGGCGTGCGTCGCGCTGTGGCAACGGCCGGCACAGAACAGATTCTTGATGTTGCGTGAATAGAGGGAGCCCAGGGGGATGCCGTAGGGAGAGGGAGCGGGGTGGAAGATGGTGCCCGCTGGCTGCCGGTAGAATCCCGCCGGAAAATGATCATCCATCGTCCAACCGCCGTAGGCAACCAGGTCGTCGAAGCGCCCCTCCGCCTCCACGTCGTTCTGGGAGAGAACATGGTCGCCGAGATATCGCCGGCTCTCGCGTTTTCCCGGCAGAAAGCCTTGCCAGTCGAGCGCCCAGTTGGCCATCTCCCCGCGCCGGGGCGAGTAGTTCTTGACATAGTCCCATACACCGAACGCGATTTTCAGAAGTTCATCACGCAGCGTCTCCGTATCGTGAATACTGTCCTGTTCGCCGCCTATCTCCATCCACCAGTAGTTCGTTGTCCGCACATCGATATCGCGGGCGGGCAAATCCTCTTGCCTGGTAAAACGGTAAGCCCAGTGTGGGGGAATGAAGGGTTGGGGCGTGTCATATTCACGTGCCTGGAAGAGGCAGCTCATGCCCATGGTTTTCCGGTCGGCTTTCTCGGGGGCAATACACTCATTGTATTCAGCGCGCGCTTCGCGTCCGATACGAAATTCCGCTCCCGCGAGAGGGGCCAGGATGCCATCGCCCGAGCAGTCCGCGAAGAGGCCGGCCCTTATGGTGTGCCAGGTCTCGGTCGTCAATTGCCAGCCGGTGACGGACTCGATACGGCCGTCTTCCACGTTGCACGCGTTGATGGTGCAGTTGAGAAACAGGGAGAGCCCATCTTGATACCGTCCCGCGCCGTAGGTAACGCTATCCCAGATCGAATAGTTGGCCTGCCGATTGCGATAATGATTTTCGAGCAGCAGCTCCTCGAGGATTCCGGTTTCCCGGGTATTCTTGCCGTGAGCGCCGCATATATGCATGCGGATCTCGCTGGACGCGTTGCCGCCGAGCACCGGGCGATCCTGAATTAACGCAACCCGCGTTCCGTGACGCGCAGCGGCTACCGCGGCGAGAAGGCCCGCCATCCCGCCGCCCACGACGCAGAAGTCGAATTCGTGAAGTTCTCTTTTCAATGCCATGACCTTGCCATGCATGTCTTCCGGCGTGTCGTGCCGGAGACTCTGTTTGCGTGTCAGTATCTTCCGTGTTTCCGAGCCGTCTCGTACATGGCGACGACGTTCTCGGTCGGCGAATTGTCCTGAAGGCTGTGGGTCGGCGCAAAGCAGTAGCCGCCTCCGGGCATCATAATACCCAGAGTGTTCCGGCAGTATGCGATCGTTTCGTCCGCGGTGCCTGTTGCCACGGGACCTGCCGTGCTGATGCATCCGTGGAACGCCAGGCGCCCCCCGAATGTCTTCTTGAGGTGCTGCGGGGACATGTCCTTCGCTTCAGGCTGGAGTGTGTCGACGGCATCTATGCCCATTTCTATGAAGTCCTCATATGCCCAACTCGATGAACCACAGGTATGCATCACCACCTTTGTGCCGAATGCTTTTCCGAGATCGACCAGCTTCTGGTAGCGGGGGCGAATATGCTTTTGGAAAAGGTCCATACTGATAATGGGGGCATGCTGCGTTCCCAGGTCTTCTCCGAGCCAGAGGATGTCGATGCCCCCGCGGGCGGCCTCCAATGTCCGCCTTGCGATTTCGGCTTGGATTTCGAATCGCCGATCGGCCAGTAACAGGCCGGCCGGATCGTCGGTAATCAGGTCGACGAGTGTCTGTTCCATGCCGCGCAACCTTCCATTTCCGTTGATGAGGTCGCCATAGCAGTTCAGGATCACGGCGTAGTTTTTCTGCCGCCGGCAGGCAGCATGGACATGGCCATAGTCGTGCTGGTCCGGGTCGGGCAGGGGCCAGTTCGCGACGGTCTCTTCGTCGGCCGTGGTCAGCGGAAAATCGCAGAAATCGTGATAGCCTCCGGTCGCGTGCTCTATCCAGCGGCAATGAACGCCCCAGTCGGTGACCGTAACGCTGCGTTCCGGAATGTCTTCGTGCAGCCTGGGCCCGGTATAGGGCGCACCCACGGCCCTGAAATCCACGCCGAGAACCTGGAGCAAGTCCTCGTCATCAGCGGGGTTGAGCCCGAAGTGCGCCTTCAATCGTTTGTCAATCCCGCCGTTGGCGGAGTAGTTAACGGGGACCCGGTCCGCTTGCCCGCGGGCCAAGGTGGTAAGCACTCTTTCTTTAGGTGTCATGCGCTTCTTGTTCTGCTCCGGGGGCCCATTGGACCGCCCGGGTATATTGAGCAGGGGGGGGCGGCGGGGGCCGCCCGCGGCCCGGAGCCCTGCCGTTCGGTTGCTTATAAGCCCGTTGCCGCGCCAAAGCCAGCGTGTTCTGCCTGTGCAGGGTCATCCCCGCACACCCTGCGCCGGACGGGCAAATTCGGCGGGCGTGTCAGCCGGGCCCCGCCTGTTCCGGCTAAGAAAAGCACGGCGGGAGGCGTGTGAGGGGTATGCGGAGCGGATGGGCAGCGGGCGTACTGGCGGGCGCGGCGGCGGGGCTGGCGGCGCCGGCTGTGGGCGGGACGAACGGACCGCCCGTGGTGTTGGACGCGCTGGTGGTAACCGCGACGCGCACGGCGAAGGACCGGATGGACGTGCCGGCCTCGGTTACGGTGATCCCGGGCGAGGCGGTGGCGGGCGCGGCGGCGTTCCAGGTGGACGAGCTGTTCAAGGCCGTGGGCGGGGTGGATCTGCAGGGCAGCGGACTTCCCGGGGCGGCGGTCAAGCTCAACCTGCGCGGGCTGACGCCGGGCTACCAGAGCAAGCGGGTGCTGGTGCTCGTGGACGGCCGGCGCGTGAATGACGCGTTCCAGGGCAACGCGGAGTTCGCGTTGATTCCGGCCGACGGTATCGCGCGCATCGAGGTGTTGCGCGGACCGGCCTCCGCGCTGTACGGGTCGAATGCGCTGGGCGGCGTCATCAATATCGTCACCCGCCGCGGCGCCGGCGCGCCGACGCTGGACGCGCGCGTGGCGGCGGGCGATTACGGTACGCAGCAGGTGCAGGCCGGCCACGGCGCGCGCTACGGCGCCCTGGACTATTTCGTGGCGGCAAGCCGGGTGCACACGGACGGCTACACGGATAACAGCGACGGGACGGACCGGGACTGGGCGGCGTGGAACGTGCTGGGGAATGCAGGTTGGCGGCCGGGCCGGCACGCGGCGCTGCGCCTGTTCGGCGGGGCATACCGCGGTGAGGGGCGCGACGAGAACAGCGCGCGGATCGCGGAGCGCCGCTATGCCATGGCGGCCTGGGACTGGGACCCGCCGCGCGGGGCGCGGCTCGCGGCGCGGGCGTACGTGAACGACGGCCGGGACCGGTACGACTGGATTTATCCGGGGGAGGGGGATTACCGGCAGCGCACGCTGGGCGCGGAGCTGCAGCAGACCCTCGAGCCGGCGGCGGGCCATCGGTTCACCCTGGGCGGGGAGGCGCGCCGCGAGGCGGTCGATATCGAGGACGTGAGCGGACCGGTCGACGAGACGGCCGACGTGCTGGGGCTCTTCGCGCAGGACGAGATCGAGCTCGGGCCCGCCTGGGCGGTGACGACCGGGCTGCGCTGGGACCGCAGCGCCGATTACGGGGCCGAGTGGAGTCCGCGCCTGGGCGTCCTCTGGCGCGCCGACGCGGCGACGGCCCTGTTTGCCTCGGCGAACCGCGCCCATCGCGCACCGGCGCTGTCGGACCGGTACGTGAAGACGACGTTTGACGGGTCCGTGTTCGAGGGGAATCCGGACCTGCGGCCGGAGACGCTGACCGCCTGGGAGGCGGGCGTGCGGCGCCGCCTGGGCGGGCGGATCTCGGCGGAAGCGGCGGCGTTCTACAACGTGCTGGAAGACGGCTTCGATTTCCTGCAGGACCCGGACGGCGTGTTCCGCATCCGGAACGTGAACCGGGCGCGCACGGCCGGCCTGGAGGCGCGTGCCGACGCCACGTTGTCGGACCGTTGGTCCGCCTGGCTGACGTACAGCGTGACGGAGGGCACCTACACGCGGTTCCCGTCCGACCCCGCGGTGGAGGGCAACCGGCTGGCGTACCTGGCGCCGCACAAGGCGGCGGCGGGAGTGACCTACCGCGGGGGGCGCCGGGGGCGGCACGAGCTGCGGGCGCGGTACGCGGGGGCGCGCTACGGCGACGCGCAGAACACGGATGCGAATCGCATGGGCGACTACGTCGTGGTGGACTGGCGCAGCCGGGTGCCGCTGGGCGGCGCCGCGGCGCTGACGTTGAAAATCGACAACCTGCTGGACGCATCGTACGAGGCGTTTCCGGGCGTGCCGCAGGCCGGGCGGTTCGTGATGGCGGGCGTCGAGCTGGCGCTGTAGGCGCGGCTACAGTTTCCAGCGGCGGTGGGCCCAGAGGTATTGCTCGGGGTTGGCACGGATGGCGGCTTCGAGCCGCCGGTTGAGCGTTTCGAGGATACAGCGCGTGTCGGCTTCCTTGTCGCCCGTGGACGTGAACGTGAGCGGCGCCTCGGCCACGAGCCGATAGCGCATCAGCCCCAGCCGCACGGAGTAAGCGAAGCACAACGGGGCGCCGGTAACCAGGTGGAGCAGGGCGGCCGAACGGTGGGTCGAGGCGGGATGCCCGAAGAACTCCGCCGGGATGCCCCGTTCGCGTGGCGCATGCTGATCGATCATGAGCGCAAGGATATGGCCGTCCTTGAGGGTGCCGATCAGGCGGCGGATATCGGTATCGTGCTTGGGTGTCAGCGAAAAGCGGTTGCGCGGTTTTCGTTTCTGGACGAGGCGGTCGGCGAGGGGGTTGTTCATGCGCCGGGTGACGCCCACGAGCGGTTTGACGTGCGAGAGGAGCTGGGCCGCGAGTTCCCAGTTGCCGAAATGGCCGGAGACCAGGATCACCCCGCGGTCGGGCGTCTCGAAGAGAGCCATCGTGTCCGGGTGGATCTGCAGTTCCATGCGGTCCCGCCAGTTGGTTTCGGTAAACACCTCTCCGGATTTCAGCGATTCGGCGAGGATGTACCCGAAATGGCGGAAGGAAGCCCGGGCGATGGCGGCGGCGCGGCGGGGGTCTGCGGTGATGCCGGCGCGCAGGATATTCCGGATGGCGATCCGCCGCCGGGAGCGGCCCAGGGCAAACCAGGCGTCGGCGACGCCGCGGGCGACGCGCTCGGCGGCGGGCAGGGAGAGGGAATCCACGACGGCCATGGCGCAGCGGGCGCCGATGTATTCGAGGATATTTTTGACGATGGGCCTCGGTTTTCGCATGACGGACGAATCAGGCGGTACGCCGGCCGAGAAACTCGGCCAGATCCCTGACGGTCTGCACCTTCATCAGATCCTCCGGCTCGAAGCTCACGCCGAACGCCTGCTGAATATCATAAAGCAGGTCGAGGATGGCGAGTGAATCGAAACCCAGCGCATCGATCGGGGTATCCGCGTCCAGATGTTCCCAGTCCAGCGTTTTTTGAGCCGACCGGCGCATGACCTCCCGAAGCCGCTCGAGTACGGCCGTGGTATCCATGGCCGATAGTAAACGGGTTGCGCGCGCGAAGGTCAAGCGCGGAGGATGAGCACGGCGTTGTTGCCGCCGAACGCGAAGCTGTTGCTCATGCCGCAGGGTATGTCGAGCGGCGCCGGCCGGCGCCGCACGATATGGAGCGGACATTCCGGGTCGCGCTCGGCCAGGGACGCGGTGGGCGGCACGGCGCCGTGTTCGAGCGAAAGCAGGGTGACGACCGCCTCGACGATGCCGCTGGCGCCGAGCAGATGCCCGAAGCACGCCTTGTTCGCCGTCACGGGCAGGCTGTCGGCCCGGGCGCCGAAGACGGTCCGCACGGACTTGGCTTCGCACGGGTCGCTGACGCGGGTGGCGGTGCCGTGGGCGTTGATGAAGCCGATGTCCGCCGGGGTGAGGCCGGCGTCGTCGAGGGCGGCCTGCATGGCGCGCGCCTGGCCCGCGGGGTCAGGCCGCGTGATGTGGGTCGCATCGGACGCTTCGCCCACGCCGACAAGTTCGCCGCGCACGCGCGCGCCGCGCGCCAGGGCCTCTTCGCGCGCTTCGAGGACCAGTGCCCCGGCGCCTTCGCCGAGGAGGAAGCCGTTGCGGTTGCGGTCGAAGGGGCGGCAGGCGGCGGCCGGGTCGGCCGCGGGCGACATGACGCGCAGGTTGTCCCAGGCGCTGAAGTAGACGGGTTCGAAGGGGGTCTCGACGCCGCCGCAGAGGATGCGGCGGGCGTAGCCGTGGCGGATCATGCGGCAGGCCTGGATGAGGGCGGTTGTGGAGGAGGCGCAGGCCGCGACCGTGACATAGTTGGGCCCGGTCAGGCCGAGTTCCATGGAGAGGCGCGCGGAGAGGGTATTGGCCATGCTGCGGGGCACGCTGCTGGGGCGGGGGCCGCGATGCCCCTTTTCGAAATAGCCGGCGTAGGCCGCGGCGAGATTGAAGGCCGCGCCGTGCCCGGTGCCGACCAGCGCGCCCATCCCTTCGCCCGGCGGGTTGCCGGCCTCGTCGAGGGCCCGCCGGGCGGCCAGCATGAGGATGTCCGACGTGCGGTCCGCGGGCTCCAGGGCGGCGGCCCGCCGGGCGGCCGCGAGAGCGCCGTCGTCGAGCTCCGCGCCGTTGCGCGTGCGGTACCCCTCCGTGTCCAGGGCCCGCAGGCGCCGGAACACGGAGCCGCCGCCGGCGAGCGTTTCCCAGAGCGCTGTTTCGTCCAGGTCCGGCGGCACGAGCACGCCCGCGCCGGTGATCGCCACGCGGTGCACGTCAGCCTCCCAGGATGCGCTTGGATTCGTCCAGGAAGATGCCCTTGAGATTCATTTTCAAGGCTTCGGGATTGGTGGCATGGCGCATCCCGGCGGCTTCCGTGATGGTGCCGGCCTTGATGAGGTCGTAGATGGACTGGTTGAAGGACTGCATGCCGTCCTCGCGCCCGGTCTCGATGGCCGCCGAAAGGACATCGAGCTGGTTGCGCTGCAGGAGCTTCCGGACGGTCGGCGTGTTGAACATGATTTCGACGGCGGGCACGAGGCGTTCGTTGACGTCGGCGATGAGCCGCTGGCAGATCACGGCGCGCAGGTTGCCGGCCAGGGCCATGCGGACCTGGTCCTGTTCGTGCCGGGGAAAGACGTCCAGCACGCGGGGCACGGCCAGGTCCGCGGTGCCGGAGTGCAGAGTCGTGAGCACCACGTGCCCGGTCTCGGCGGCGAGGATGGCGGTGCGGATGCTCAGCACGTCGCGCATTTCGCCGATGAGGATGATGTCCGG
>JAFGIZ010000081.1 GCA_016929365.1 Lentisphaerota bacterium | reverse complement strand
TTCCGCATCAGCTTCGCCGGCGGCGGCACCGATCTCGCCGCCTATTACCGCACCGCGCCCGGCGCGGTTCTCAGCAGCGCCATCGATAAGTTTGTCTATGTCATTCTCAATAAACGCTTCGACGACAAGATCTACCTCAGCTACTCGAAAAAGGAAATCGTCGACAGCGTGGACGCCATTCAGCACGAGCTCGTCCGCGAAGCCATGCGTATCGCCGGAGTCGAAAAAGGCGTCGAAATCGCCATCATGGCCGATATCCCCTCCGCCGGCTCCGGCCTCGGCTCGTCCAGCAGCCTCACGGTGGGCCTGCTCAACGCGTTTCACGCCTACCGCGGCACGCAGGTGACCGCGGAACAGCTCGCCCGCGAAGCCTGCCGTATCGAGATCGAACGCTGCGGCAAACCGATCGGCAAACAGGATCAATACATCGCCGCCTACGGCGGCCTGCGTTTCTTCGAGTTTCTGCCCGACGAGACCGTGCGCGTCGAAACCGTTCCCGCGGACCGCCAGCGTTTCGGCGCCGGCCTGATGCTGTTCTATACGAACCTCACCCGCCGGGCGGACCCGATTCTCGAGGAACAACAAGCGAACACGGGGGCGAAACAACGCTTCCTCGACGGCATCCGCAAACTGGCGGACCGGGCCAGGACAACCGTGCTGAATGAGGAGTACACGGGGATCGGGAATATCCTCGCCGAAAACTGGCGCATGAAAAAAGAGCTCGCCGGCGGCATTACCAATCCCGATATCGACGCCATGGTGGACACCGCCCTGCAGGGCGGCGCGGCCGGCTGCAAGATCTGCGGCGCCGGCGGCGGCGGGTTCCTGCTCACCGGCTGCCCCCCGGACCAATGCGACGCCCTGCGCCGGGCCATGGCCGCCTACCGCGAAATGCCCTTCTTCCTCGAACGCTACGGCAGCAAGATCATCTTCAACGTCGAAAGCTACGAATGGAAATAGGAGGGGATTTTTTGACAGGATTCACAGGACATCCTGCTGCCGCCTGAATGGCGGCAGCTATCCTGTCAATCCTGTTAATCCTGTCAGAAAACGATTCCGATGGCGTATGAAAGGGCCCCCGCACATGCAGCTTGATGACAATATCGTGGAATACCTCGCGACCGTCAACACCGCCATGCGCGCCGTAGACCGAGACACGCTGGCCCGTGCGTTGGATCGGCTGGAAACCGCTTACCGAGAGGCACAGGGCGTTTATATCATAGGCAACGGCGGCAGCGCCGCCAACGCCGCCCATCTCGCGGAAGATCTCGCCAAGGGCGCCCTGGCCGACAACGCCCCCACCCGGTTCAAGGTGCTCAGCCTGGCCGACAATACATCCTATATTACCGCCGTCGCCAACGACCTGGGCTACGAGCAGGTGTTCGTCTTCCAGCTCAAGCAGTTCGCGGCCGCGGGCGATGTGCTGATCGCCGTCAGCGGCTCGGGCAACAGCCCGAACGTGCTGCGGGCGGCGGAATGGGCCAAAGACAAGGACGTGGATATCATCGCCTTTACCGGGTTCGACGGCGGCAAACTGGGCAAACTCGCCGATATCCATGTCCATGTCCCCCTCCGGGATATGTGCCAGGCCGAGGCCGTCCACGCCGTCCTCATGCACATGCTCGTCGACCTGCTCCGTAATCGCCTGGCTGTTGAAGCATTGTGACAGGATCAACAGGATTGACGGGATGCATCACTTCAGCCCTTCGGGCTTCAGCGCGCGATCCTGTTTATCCTGTTAATCCTGCCGGAACGGCGTGTTACCCGAATCGGAAAGACGCCTTGGGCGAGAAGTCTCGACAAGCTCGACATGACAGTCTTACAGGAAACCCGACTTCTTCAAAACGGTCATTCCGAGCGAAGTCGAGGAATCTCGATCCAAGCAACATGACGAGAATAACCGGCCGCCGATGAAAGCGCTCTTCTTCATCTGCATCGCGCTGCTGGCGTATACCTACGCCGGCTACGCCCTCCTCCTGTTCCTGCTGCGCCCGCTCGCCACACGCCTGCGCAAGCCGGTCCGTTCGGACGACGCCTTCCTCCCGCCGGTCTCCGTCGTCTGTGCACTGCACAACGAAGAAGCCCACGTCGAACGGCTCGTCGCCGCTTTCGCGAACAGCCGCTATCCGCGGGACAAGCTGGAGGTGCTGCTGGCCGACGACTGCTCCACCGACCGGACCCGCGCGCTCATCCGCGAGGCGCAGCAGCGCCATCCTTTTATCAAGCTCGTCCCCTTCGACGACAACATCGGCAAGACCGCCGTCGTCAACGCCCTCGTGCCGACGGCGCAGGCCGAGCTGATCGCCTTCTGCGACGCGAACACGTTTTACGAGCCGGACGCCCTGGCGCGCATGACGCGCCATTTCGCCGACCCCCGCGTCGGGACGGTCTGCGGCCGCCTGCTCCTCAGGAGCCGGACCGGCGTCAATACCGACGACCAGTACTGGGCCTATGAATCGGCCGTCAAGCGGCTCGAAGGCGATTTCGGCGTGGTGCTGGGCGCCAACGGCGGTATCTACATGCTGCGCAAACGCCTCTTCACGCCGCTGCGCCCCGATGTCATCCAGATCGACGATTTTATCTGGCCCGTCCTGGCCCAGTCGCGCGGCTTTATCGGGGTTTACGACCCGCACGCCGTGGCGCGTGAAGAAGCGGCGCCCTTCGTCGAAGCGGAATTCCGGCGCAAAATCCGCATCGGCACCGGCGCCTACCGCGCCCTGCGGGACTTGTGGCGCATCCTTCCGCCCGCCGGCGGCATGCTCGGGTTCTGTTACGTTTCCCACAAGGTCATCCGCTGGCTGGCGCCGTTTCTGCTGCTCCTGCTTCTGGCGGCCAACAGCCGGCTCCTGCCGCAAGCCGCGCTCTACGGCGTGCTGCTGGCGCTCCAAGGCGGCTTCTACGGCCTGGCTCTGTGCGGTCCCCTGTTTTCGAGGCAGCGGGCGGAATGGGCAAAATTCCTCCGCTTCCCGTACTATTTTGTCGGCAGTAACACGGCTCTTCTGATAGGTTTGTACCGGTGTGTTACGGGCCGCCAGTCGTCGACCTGGTCCTCTTCGGCGCACCGGGGACAACAAGCAACAAGCGATTCACAATGAATCTGTTTTCACTGATTCGGAGCGACATCGCGGCTAAAAGCCGGTGGCTGTACCAATCCGCCTCTCCGGGCGCCGTCCTGAAGACGCTGTTTACCGACGGCACGGCGGCCATGTTGTTCTACCGGCTGATGCAGGCGTCGCGCCAATGGCGGCTCGTTCCGCTGACCCTGCTCTTCAACAAAATGAATGTATGGTTCTGCGGCTGTGTTATCGGCCGGGGCGCGGCATTCGGTCCGGAACTCGTTTTGATTCACAGCAACGGCGTGGTCATCAACACGGCGGCACGCGGCGGCCGCGGCATCAAGATCGAGCACCAGACGACAATCGGCGCCGAAAAAGGCCGGGCGCCTACGCTGGGCGATAATATATTTGTCGGCGCGGGAGCGAAGATCGTTGGCGGCGTGAATATCGGCAACAACGTGAAGATCGGGGCGAACGCCGTCGTCGTCACGGATATTCCGGACGGCGCCACGGCGGTGGGCGTCCCGGCCCGCTGCACGGGGGACAATCCATGAGTGCCGCACGGCAAACCGTCCTCATCACCGGCGCCAGCGGGCGCATCGGCACGGCAATTGCCCGGGCCCTGGGCGAAACGGGCCGGCGGCTGGCCCTGGTCGCGCGCGACGCCGATAAACTGGAGGCGGCCCGCGCCGCCGCGGGCCTCGACGCCGGCGCGTGCGGGCTCTTCCCCTGCGACGTCGCCGACCGCAACGGGATCGCGCAGACAGTCGGCCGGATCCGGGAAACGATGGGGCCCATCGGCGTGCTGATCGCCTGCGCGGGGATCAATATCGCAAACCGCAGCCTGCGGTCGCTCGACCCCGCCGACTGGGACAACCTGTTGAAGATCAACCTGACCGGCACCTTCAATACCGTGCACGCGGTCCTCCCCTCCATGCGCGAGCAGGGGGCCGGGCTGATACTCTTCCTGTCATCGGTTTCCGGCATCCGGCCGAGCACGATCAGCGGCGCCGCCTATTCCGTGAGCAAGGCCGGCCAGGGCGTGCTGGCCGCGTGCATCGGCCGGGAAGAGCGCGGCCGCAATATCCGCGCGACGGCCGTTTACGCCGGCGAAGTGGACACGGACTTCCTCAACACGCGCTCGGCCCGGCCCGGCGGCGTGAGCGCAAGCCGCCGGGAGATGATTCTGAAACCGGACGATATCGCCGCGGCAATGCGTTACATCGTCGAACAGCCGCCCCGCGTGCGCATCCCCGAGCTGGTCCTCATGCCCGCGGTCGACGATTTCGCGTAACCCGCAAAGCGCCGCGGCCTCCTTGCCGATCAGCGGAAAGGAGAGAAACCCCCTTTTTGACCGGCTGAACAGGATACACAGGCTGGCGGCGCGCTTCGCGCGCCCGGGGGCCGGCCTTTTGAGCCGCGGCAGCGGCTCTTTTGGAGTGCGGCGGCTTGACGCCGCTTTCGCAAAAACCCATCTTTTTCTCATGACTGACTGGCCCCATGCTCCCGTGCACCGGCTCTCTGATCGAGGCGCCTACATGGTCACCGGCTCAACAT
>JAFGIZ010000080.1 GCA_016929365.1 Lentisphaerota bacterium | reverse complement strand
TAGCCCTCGTCACTGACAATCCGGTCCACGTCGAGGGGGTAGCCGCGCGTGCAGCCGTGGGTGTAGACCCGTACCTGGCGCCGCTCCAGCCGATTCTTGAACAGCCGTGCCGCGGGCTGCTCGTCGTAGCGGGTGATCACCACCGCGCGCACGTCCAGGCCCCATTCCCGGATGTCGTCGATAAGCTTCAAGGCGTCGGCGTCGTAGGTAATGCCGAAGTCCGCCCGCATTTTCTTGCGCTCGATATCGCCGGCATAGATGCAGAGGATGATGTCGGCCTGGTCCCTGAGCTCCCGGAGCAGGCGCATCTTGACGTTGGGATCGAAGCCCGGCAGGACGCGCGCGGCATGATAGTCGAACAGCAGCTTGCCCCCGAACTCGAGGTAGAGTTTATTGTTGAACCGCCCGACGCGCTCCAGAATCGCGGCGGTTTGTTCCTTGAGATACTTCTCGTTGTCAAAGCCGGCGGCGGGCACGGGTTATCCATCCTCGGGGTGTTCGAGTTTCGCGCCGGCTGCACCGGGCCGGCACGGCTTAATCGTCTTCATCGATCGTGTGTTCGTACTCCGCCGAGTCCAGGAGGTCCTCGTATTGTTCGGCCGGGACCCCGGTCATCTTGAATATCCAGCCCTTTCCGTAAGGGTCTTCGTTGATGATTTCCGGCTTCGTTTCCAGTTCGGTGTTGACTTCCGCGACCTCGCCGGTGACGGGCGCATAAATATCGCTGGCGGCCTTGACCGACTCGATGACGCCGCATTCGTGGCCCTGTTCGATCGTTTCCCCGGTTGCCGGCAGTTCCACGAAGGTGATGTCGCCCAGCGCTTCCTGGGCATGGTCGGTGATACCGACGACAGCCGTCTCGTTCTCCATTTTAATCCATTCGTGCGACTTCACGTATTTCCTGTCTTCCGGTGTCATTTCTGCTCTCCAGCAAACCTTGTGTTTCCGTTCCGGCGTGCGCTATCCCCGTGCCTGTAGAGTGGATAACGGCTTCCCGCCCCGGATTCAAGCTCCGTTATGCATATCAAAGCGGGTTTCACCCGCAACAGCGGATTCAGGCACTAATTAGGTTGAACAAGTCTTGCGGAAGCGATAGCGTCACGCTTCATCATGACACGCGCATCGTTTCTGAAGACGTTCCGGAACCCGGGCAGCGCCTGTCGCGGCGCGCCGTTATGGGCCTGGAACGGCGCGCTGGAGCCGGATGCGCTCAGGCGGCAGGTCCGCCTGATGCACCGCATGGGGCTGGGCGGCTTCTTCATGCATTCGCGGGTGGGGCTCGACACGCCGTACCTGTCGGACGCCTGGTTCGCGTGTATCAACGCCTGTATCGACGAAGCGGACCGCCTCGGTATGCGGGCGTGGCTGTATGACGAGGACCGCTGGCCGTCCGGCGCGGCGGGCGGCCTCGTTACGCGTGAGCCCCGTTACCGGATGCGGCACCTCGAGATGGCGGTACTCCGCCGGCCCGCGAAGCTGACCTGGAGCGGGGACGTGTTGGCCGTGTTTACGGCGCGCGTACGCGGCGACACGGTTGCCGGTGTCGAACGCCTCCCGCGCGGGCGGCGGCCCGGACGGCTTGGCCGCGGCCGTTCGCTGCTGGTCTTCCGCCACGTCGTCCAGCCCTGCTCGAGCTGGTTTAACGGGCGCGCCTACCTCGACACGCTCAACCCGAAGGCCGTCCGCGCGTTCATTCGCGTCACGCACGAGGCCTACCGCCGGCGCTGCGGTGAGCATTTCGGCGGCCGGGTGCCCGGCATCTTCACGGATGAGCCGAACGTCCGGTACGGCGGCGCTCCGGCGTGGACCGATGCGCTGCCCGCGGTGTTCCGGCGGCGCTACGGTTACGACCTCCTCGACCATCTGCCGGAACTGTTTTTCGACATCGAGGGCCGCGAGGTGTCGCGGGCGCGGTATCATTATTTCGACTGTGTGACGCATCTTTTCGTGTCCGCATTTGCCCGGCAGATCGGCGCCTGGTGCGAGCGGCACGGGCTTTTGCATACCGGCCATGTGCTGTACGAGGATTCGCTGTCGCTGCAGAGCCGCTGGGTGGGCAGCGCCATGCGCTTTTACGAGCACATGCAGGCGCCCGGGATGGATCTGTTGACCGAGCGCTGGCGGGTGTACGACACGGCGAAGCAGGTTGCCTCCGCGGCGCGCCAGTTCGGGCGGACGTGGCGGCTGTCGGAGACCTACGGATGCACGGGCTGGGATTTTCCGCTGCGCGGACACAAGGCCCTGGGCGACTGGCAGGCCGCGCTGGGAATCAACCTGCGCTGTCAGCACCTCGCGTGGTACACCATGCTGGGCGAAGCCAAGCGCGATTACCCCGCGGGTATCTTCTACCAGTCGCCCTGGTGGCCGCTGTATGGGAAGGTGGAAGACTATTTCGCGCGGATTTTCGCCGTCATGACGCGCGGGACGGAGGTGCGCGACGTCCTGGTTGTGCACCCGCTCGAGTCGGTATGGGCGCTGCTGCGGGAGCGGTGTCCGGGCGAGGCGCGCGTGCGGGCGTTGGATGCCATGCTCCCGGCCCTGCGCGACACGCTGCTGGATGCCAGTCTCGATTTCGATTACGGCGACGAGGAGATCATGAGCCGCCATGGCCGGGTGTCCGGCCGGGACGGGGCCGTCCGCCTGCACGTGGGGCAGGCCGCTTACCGGGTCGCGGTGGTGCCGCCGCTGCGGACGATTCGCGGATCGACCGTCCGGCTGCTCGACCGGTTCCGCCGCCGGGGCGGCACGGTGATCTTCGCCGGGAACGCTCCCGACCACGTGGACGCCCGGCCGTCCCGGGCCGCCGCGGCGCTGGCGGAGCGGTGCCTCAACGCCCCGGCGAAGGGGGCGGCCCTGGCGCGGGCGGTGGCCCCGCGGGGCCGGCGCCTCTCCATTCGGGACGGGCGCGGCCGAGAGATTGCGCCGGCGCTGTACCTGTTGCGGGAAGACCGCGGCGCGGCGTACCTGTTCGTGGTGAACACCGGGGTGACGCGCGCGCAGCGGCGCCGCCTGGATGTCAACGAGGACGTACCGGTCGCGGCGCGCCGGGCGGCGTTCCCCGAGGTGCGGATCCGGGGCCTGGAGGGGTTCGACGGCCGTCCCGTCGAGCTCGATCCCGACAGCGGCGAGGCGTTTGCCGCCTCCGCGCGGCGCCGGGGCGCGGGCTGGGAGATTCGAACGGACCTGCCCGCGTTGGGCAGCCGCCTGTTCATGATCCCGCGGCGGCAGGCCCGGCCGCCCGCGCGGCGCAAAACGCTGCGCCCGGTGCGGACGCGGGCGCTGCGCAAGACGGCGTGGCCGGTGACGCGTTCGGAACCGAACGTGCTGGTGCTGGACCGGCCGCGTTACCGCATCGACGGAGGCCGTTGGCATGCCGAGACGGAGATCCTGAAGGTCGATTTTGCCGTCCGCGACGCCCTGGGCGTTCCGCGGCGGGGCGGCCGAATGGTGCAACCCTGGGCGCGGCAGGCTCCGCGCGCCCCGAAACGCGCGACGGTCGAGCTGCGCTACACGTTCCGGGCCGACGCCCTGCCTGACGGTGAAGTGTTCCTGGGGATCGAGCGGCCCGCCACCTATACGATGGCGCTAAACGGACGGACCGTCAGCGCGGACACGGCAAGCGGCTGGTGGTGCGATCGCTCCCTGGAGCGCGTCCCGGTGGAGCCCGCGCTGCTGCGGCGCGGAACCAATACGATCGAGTTGACCTGCCGTTACGACGAAACCCACCCGGGGCTGGAGATTGTTTATCTGCTGGGCGCCTTCGGCGTGCGGGTGCAGGGGGCGGCTGCCCGGTTGACACCGGTCCCGAAAACGCTGCGGATCGGGAACTGGGTGACGCAGGGACTCCCGTTTTACTCCGGCTCGGTAGCCTATCACGCTTCCCTGCGGCCCGCGCTCAAACGCGGCGAACGCCTGTTCCTGACGGTGCCCCGTTACGCCGGTACCGCGGTGCGCGTCTCGGTTAACGCCGAACCCGCGGGGATTATCGCCTGGGAGCCCAACGAGGTGGAACTGACCCCCTGGGCCGGGCGCGGTTCGTTGCGGCTGAGGATCGAGGTCATGGGACATCGCCGCAACTCGCACGGTCCGCTGCACCTGGCGGATCCGCATCCCGCCTGGACGGGCCCCGCGCAGTTCGTCACCGAAGGCGCGGCCTGGAGCGACGCGTACCGGCTGGTGCCCTGCGGCCTGCTGGCGGCGCCGCGTTTGGACGTGCGCCGCTGAGACCGCCTGGCGGCGGCCCCTGCCGGGCCTGCCGGCAGGAGCCGCGTCGCCGTCCGTTAGTCGCTTTCGATCGTGATGGTCTTGCGGCCGGCGCGGTCCTCTTCCTGTTTGGGCAGCGTGACCGTCAGCATGCCCTTCTTGAACCGGGCCTTGGCCTGATTCCCGTCGACACGTGTCGGCAGAGGCACGATGCGCTGGAAAGAACCGTACGACTGTTCCCTGCGGAACCAGTTCTTCCCCTTGTCCTCGCGTTCCTCTTTCTTCTCGCCGCGGACCGTCAGCGATGTCTCGTCCAGCTCGACCGACACGTCCTTTTCGTCCATGCCGGGCAGCTCGGCGGAGACCCTAATCTCCGTGTCCGTTTCCGAGACGTCCACGCGCGGGCTGAATGCCGCCGCGGCCGCCGGACCCGCTTCGCGCTCCCAGGGCGCCAGCCCGAAGCCGCGGAAGAAGTCGTCGAACAGCCGGTTCATTTCCCGCTGAAACGACAACAGCCCTTCATCTTCGGGGCGCCGCGCGGGCACATGGCCCCGGTTGCGTCCGATTCTCGGTACGAGATCCCTGATAGCCATAACGTCATTCCTCCTTTCTCGATGCGGATGTCGCCCGCCGTTGACGTGAGCGTCGGGCCGCAACCGCTTTCCGGTCACGGGTTGCCGTTTGCTTCACACGGCCGGCGAGTCCGTGATCATGCCTCGATGGCAATCTTGCGGGTTTTCACTTCCTCCCGCTTCGGAATGGTCAGTTCCAGGAGACCGTGGGCCACGCGCGCCTTGATGCCGGGCACGTCGACCTGGTCCGACAGCGTAAAGCTGCGGCGGAACTTGCCCACCCCGTATTCCTGACCGACCAGCTCGTAGCCTGCGGGCGGTGTCCCGGCCCGGGACTGGGCTTCGAGCGTCAGTACGTTATTCTCTACGCTGATGTCCACCGCGTCCCGGTCGGCCCCGGGCACGCTGGCCCGCAGGTAGATCGACTCGGCATCCTCGGTGATATCCACTTCGGGCACAAATATCGTGTCCGTGCGCGTGTCCCGCGGCTGTTCCAGAGTGGCCTCTTCGGCCTTCTGTACGTGCTTGTCCTCGTTCATAATTCAAGTCCTCCTTTTTCCGGGGCTGACGCGATGCGTTCAGCCCGCCTCGATAAATATCTTGTGCGGCTTGTCCTCTTCCGCCCGCGGCACCGTGATGCGCAGGATACCGTTCTTGTAGGCGGCCGTGACATCCGCCGCGTTGGCGCGGAACGGCAGCTGCAGCGTGCGGACGAACTCGCCCGTCGCGCGCTCGCGCCGATGCACCGTTTCGCCTTCCCTCGGCGTTTCGTCGCCCAACCGGCCGCGGAGCGTCAGCTCGCTCCCCGTGACCGAGATATCCACGTCCTTCGTGTCGGTGCCGGGCAGCTCGGCGTCAATCACCACGCCGTCGTTGGACGACCACACGTTCAGCGGGGGAAACGCCATCCGGCGCCGATACCACGGCGCTTGGCGCCCCCATCCACTCAACGCTTGATTGAAGTCTTCCTGCAGGGATTCCAGGCCGTCAAAAATGGACCACGGATCCCGCTGTACTTGTGTTAGATCAAACATAACTCATCCCTCCTTATGCTTTAGTTGCCCTTCTATAGCGACTCAATATGAAGCATCGTGCGTGCCAAGAGAAAAGGGAAGCGCCCGGACAGCCATAAGTAGTTCCTGTGCAAATATTTATCAATTTATGGCGAATGGGCAACATGCGCTATAGTGGCACACTGGCGCCTGGGGCGCGTCGGGAGGTGTGTCATCGTGTCGCGCCGTGTCCGACGGCAGGGGCAAGGTCTCGGGGTCTGGCCCTTATCCCCCATTGACTTGCGGATGTGGATAGGGGATGGTGCGGGTTTTGCGGTAAGGGGAGGCGAGCGATGAGATTCATTCACGTTGGCGTGAGCGGGTTCGGGGGGGTCTGGTGCCGGGTGCTGGCGGAGAGCCGCCGGGCGCGGGTTGTGGGGCTGGTCGACGTAAAGCGGGCTCATTTGCGCGAGGCGTGCCGCCGGGGGGGGTACGACCCGGCGATATGTTTCGGGAGTCTGGGCGAGGCGCTGGCGCGGGTCGAGGCGGACGCCGTGGTGTGCAGCACGCCGCCCGCAACGCACCGGGCTATTCTGATCGAGGCGATGGAGGCCGGGCTGCACGGGATCGTGGAGAAGCCGCTGGCCGATACTCCGGCGGACTGCCGCCGACTGCAGCGGGCGGCGGAGCGGACGGGCCGCACGCTGGTGGTGAGCCAGAACTACCGCTACAACCCGTTTGCCGCGACGGTAGCAGCGCTGACGGCGCGGCGCGCGATCGGGCGGATCGGCCAGGTCACGCTGGATTTTCACAAGGGGGTTGTCCCGCGGGGTTTCCGGCGCGAGATGCCCTATCCGTTGCTGGTGGACATGGCGGTACATCACTTCGACCTGATGCGGTATCTGACGGGCGCGGAGCCGGTGTGCCTGAAGGGCGAAGCCTGGAACCCGCCCTGGTCGCTCACGCGGGGCGATGCGTCATCGACCCTGGTGATCGAAATGCGCGGCGGGGCGCGGATCGTGTACGACGCAAGCTGGGCGACGCCGGGGGACTTCTGCGACTGGAACGGCAACTGGCGGATCGAGGGGACGCGCGGCACGCTGGTATACGGTAACGGGACGCTCATGCAGATCGGCACCGATCGCAGGCTGCGGGTCCGGAGCCGGCGCCGCTTGCGCTTGCGCAAACGGGCGGGGCTCACGCAGGCCTGCGTCTTGCAGGATTTTATCAAGGCGGTAAAAAGCGGGGCGCGCGCCATGACGGATGTGGCGGACAACGTGCGGACGATGGAGATGGTATTCGCGGCGGTCCGCGCGGTCCGGACCGGACGGGCGGTCCGGCTGGGGTGACGGATGCTCCTGGCCCTGGAACAGTCGACGGAGGCCTGCGGCCTGGCGGTACTCGAGGGGGGGGCCGTTCGGCTGGAGCGCTCGTGGTCGGAGTCGCGCTACAGGCACGACGGGGTCTTCGCGGCACTGGAATCGCTCCGGCGCGAGGGGGCGCTCGATCCCGCGGGCCTGGACGCCGTGGCGGTGGGATTGGGGCCGGGTTCGTATTCGGGGCTGCGCGTAGCGCTGGCGGCCGCGCACGGCACGGCCTTGCCGGGGGGCGTGCCGGTGGTCGGCGTCTCGAGCGCCGAGGCGCTGGCGTGGGGGCTGCGGCGCGAGGAGGGCGCGGCGGCGGTGACGGTGATCGGGGATGCCCGGCGGGGACGGCTCTGGCTGGCGACCTTCGATACGTTCGCGCGGGCCTGCACGGCGGAGGATTTCAAGTTGATTCCCGCCGCGGCGCTGGCCGGGCAGGTGCCGCGGGGCAGCCTGGTGGCTTCCGCGGATGCGGAACGGCTGCGGGAATCTCTGGCCGCGGTGGCCGTTCGGCCGGCCGCGCCCACGGCCGCAGCGGTCGGACGCCTGGCCGCGGAACGCCTGGCGGGGGGCATCCCGCTGCCGCCGCCGGCGCCGTTCTACCTGCACCCGCCGGTGTTTGTCAGCCCGGGCTGATGCGTGCGGGCGGCCGGCGGGGCAACGGTCACCAGGCGATGGGGGTATGGGCGTTCAGTTCCGGGTAGCGCCGCCTGGCCTCCGCCAGGTCGGCGGGCTCCAGGTGGTTCAGCGCCCACCCCCAGATCCCGCAGCCGCCGCGGAAGAGCGACAGTTGCAGCGGGTCCGGCATCCCCTGCAGCGTTTGCGCCGTCCAGTCCTCGAGCTCCAGGCGCATGGCCTTCGTGCGGGCTTCCTCCTCGGCCGCGATGTCGTGGAGCTGGTCCGGATCCTTTCGCAGGTCGAACAGCTCGAACTCCCGGATATGGTCCCAGATCGGGCGGGAGAAGGTGCGCATCAGGGCATAGCCGTCCTTGACCAGCATGCGCTGGATCACGGTGGCGTCGGTATTGGTTACGGCCAGGTCGCGGACGGAGTCCGCCTGCCCGGCGAGCAGCGGCACCAGGGTGCGTCCGCACAGGTTGCCGGGCGTATCCAGTCCCGCGAGCTCGAGCAGCGTGGGCATCACATCCACGTTTTGCGTGTAACTGTCGAAAACCTGTCGGGAGATGCCGCGGCCGTGCAGGATCAGGGGCAGCTGGCTGATGTTGCGGTAGGCCGACCAGTGGTCGAAGAACCCGTACTCGCCGAACGCCTCGCCGTGGTCGCTGGTGACCACGACCAGCGTATCCTCCGCCAGGCCGGCTTCTTCCAGCGCGCCGTACAGGCGGGAGATCTGGTCGTCGGTGTAGCGGATATTAGCGTCATAACAGGCGAGGTTTTTTTCCGGCTCGAGCGGATCGCCGTTAACCCGGTGTTTATTCTCGTAGATTTTGCGAAGCAGCTCGTTAGCCTCGAAGTAGCGCATATCGGGCGCGGCGGCCTTGTACGGGTCCGGCGGAAACATCGCCCGGTATTCGGGCCGGGAGCGTCCGAAATAGGGAACGTGCGGGTCCCAGTAGTGGACGAACAGCAGGAAGTCGCCGTCGCCGTGGTGTCGCAGCCAGCGCAGTGCGTCGTCGGTGACGTCTTCGGCCGCGCCGCCCTGGAAGCGGAGCCCGGGCACGGTGATATCCTGAAAGCCCGCGGCGTACCAGCGGCCGATGTTGAGCAGGTTCGAGATCATGCCCGTGCGGTATCCGCGTTCGGCGAAACAGGCCGCCAGGGACGGCGAGGGGCAGCGGAATTCCGAAACCCGGTTGTTGAACCCGACGATGCCGTTGCGGATGCCGCGCACCCCGTACAAAAAGGCCGTGTAGGACGGCGGGGTGGGCACGTCGGTGGCATAGTGGGCGTTAAACCGGGCGCCGTTGGCGGCCAGCCGGTCTAAAAACGGTGTCGTGGGCGTTTTCGGCACCCGGTAGCCGTAGCAGCCGAGGTGGTCGACGTTCAGGGTGTCGATGGCGACGACAACGATCTTCTTGAACGGTTGCATTGTGCATTATCCTTTCAGGTCAGGCGCCGAATTTTTCGAGTTTGCGCGCGTGGGCCAGGGCCAGCGGCACGAGTTCGCATGCCCGCACGGTGCCGAGCTGGCCGCGCCGGCAGGCGATCTCGTCGAAGCCGGGGCCGTCGCCGCCGCGCAGGAAGGGTGCATGCATGAGTACCGGGACCGGGTGCCAGCTATGCGCCTTGAGACTGGGCGGGGTGGAGTGATCGCCGGTAATCAGGAGCACATCCGGTTTCCGCTCGAGCAGGGCGGGCAGGGCCGCGTCCACCTCTTCGATCCGGGCGATTTTCCCGGGTAGGTCGCCGTCTTCGCCGGTTTTGTCCGTATACTTGAAGTGGGCGAACACGAAGGTGTGATCAGCCAGCGCCCGGCCGGTTTCGGCGCACACGTCGGCGGCGGTTGTGGGCTGCGCGGTGACGGGCATGCCGACCAGGCGGGCGACGCCGCGGTACATGGGGTAGCCGGCCACGGCGGCGGGTTTCAACTTGAAGCGGTCCTCGAAGGTCGGCCAGTCGGGGAATTTCGCGAAGCCGCGGGCCAGAATCATGTTGGCGCGCGGTTCGTCGGAAAGGATGGTGCGGACCCGGCCGGCAATGTCTGCATAGAGCGCCGCCGTACGGGATTCGGCGTGCCGGCCGCGCCCGGGCGGCAGGGGCGGCACGCCCGTGGCCTGGGGGTCGGTGTCGCCCACGTTGTCGTCCAGGTCGTCCCCGCGCAGCACCAGGAGCGCGCGGTGTTCGGCGACCGTTTCGAGCAGGACCTCGACGCCCTCGGGCGGGACCAGGGCGCCCCGGATCTTTTTCAGCAGCCGGCGGTTTTCGTCGTCGCCGATACGTCCGGCGCGCCGGTCCGTCACGTTGCCGTCGTCGTCGAGCGTGCAGAAATTGAGGCGGGCCGCCACGTCGCGGCGGGTCAGTTTGAACTCGATCCCGAGTGCGCTGAGCACCCCGCGGCCGACCTTGTAGAGGAGGGGGTCGTAGCCGAAGAGGCCGAGGTGTCCCGGTCCGCTGCCGGGGGTCACCGCCGGAGCGACCGGGATGTGCTGTCCCAGCGCGCTGATCTTGCTCAGGGCGTCCAGGTTGGGGGTCCGGGCCTGTTGCAGCGCGGTGCCCCGGCCGTCGTTGTCGCAGTCGCCCACGCCGTCCATGACGAGCAGGGCGATACGGGTGCCGGTTTCCAGGGCGAGCGAGCCGATGAGGGTGCCGTAGGGGTCATGCATGGTGCCTTGTCCTTCTTTTAGTCTCCGGAGCCGTACAGTGTTGAGCGCGGGGTAGCCGCTGTCAAGTCTTGCCAAGTTCCGGCCGCTTGCCCTATGCTCGGGGGCAGCCTGTGATGAAGACCTACGCGGACATTAACCGGCGCATCGAGGCCGGCCGGGCCGTCGTGATGACGGCCGAGGAAATTATCGGTTACGTCGAGCAGAAGGGCGCTACGGCGGCGGCGGCGGAAGTCGACGTGGTGACCACGGCGACATTCGGACCGATGTGTTCGTCGGGCTGCGTGCTCAATTTCGGGCATTCCAAGCCCAAGATCCGCATGACCGAGGCCTGGGTCGAGGATGTCCTGGTCTATACGGGACTGGCCGCCGTAGACGTGTACCTCGGTGCGACGCAGTTACGGCACAACGATCCGGCCAACATGTACTATCCGGGCGAGTTCCGCTACGGGGGCGGCCACGTGATCGAGGACCTGGTGGCCGGAAAGGAATTGCAGCTCTTTGCGCTGTCATACGGGACGGACGAGTACCCGCTGCGCGAGCTGCGCACGTATTTTACGATTCAGGACCTCAACCAGGCGATCATGGTCAATCCGCGCAACTGCTACCAGAATTACAACGTGGCGGTCAACGATTCCGACCGCGTCCTGTACACGTACATGGGCCGTCTCGATCCGAACCGGCGCAACGCGAACTACTGTTCGGCGGGTCAGCTTTCGCCGCTTCTGAACGACCCGCTGTACGAGACCATCGGGGTGGGCACCAGCGTCTGGCTGGCCGGCGCGCGGGGCCACGTGTACGCCGAGGGCACGCAGCACGCGGGGGCGTGCCCGCGGACGGAGCAGGACGTGCCCAGGGGCGCGGCGGGCACGCTGGCGTTGACGGGCGACATGAAGCGGATGCGGCCCGAGTTCGTGCGCGGCGTGAGCCTGACGGGGTACGGCGTCTCGCTGGGCCTGGGCGTGGGCGTTCCGATCCCGATCCTGAATGAGCGTATCCTGAAGCGCACGTGCGTCCGCGACCGGGACATCCAGGCGCCGATTGTCGATTACAGCAGCGACTATCCAAACCGCAGTTCGCGCGTGCTCGGGTACACGGATTACGAAACGTTGAAATCCGGCGAAATCGAGATCGAGGGCAAGCGGGTCGTCGTCGGATCCCTCTCCTCTTACGCGCGGGCGCGCGAGATTGCGGCGCTGCTGGCCGACGAGATCCGCCGTGGCGAGTTCCTGCTGGCCGAGCCGCAGCAGCGGCTGCCGGTGGACGGACGGATGAAACCCTTAACCATCAGGCCGCCCGCGACATGAGCACGACCGTGACGAAGAAGCTGATGTTGTTTTTCCCGCGCTGCGAGTGCGAGAAACCGATCATTTATCACCTGGTCAAGGACTACGACCTGATCGTGAACGTCTTCCGGGCCAAGGTCACGCCGGAGGAAGAAGGCTATCTCGTGCTGGACGTGACGGGTACGGAGGCAAACATCGAGCAGGCGCTCGAGTTCGTCCGCACGTTCAACGTGACGGTCAACTATGCCGGGAAGGGCGTCGCCTGGGATGCAGACCGCTGTACGCATTGCGGGCACTGTGTCCCGCACTGTCCGACCGCCGCCCTGCACGTTGCGGACCGCGGCACGATGGAAGTGGCGTTTGACGAGGCCAAGTGCATCGAGTGCCTGGCCTGTATCAAGGTCTGCCCGTATGGCGCGTGCTCGTCCGCGTTCTGAGCGGGACGGCGGCGCGGGCGCGGCGGTGCCGAGGCCCGCGTTCCGTCTGTTCCGGCACAAGGATGCGGCTTTCCGGATCTGTTGCGACCGCTACGCGGCGGTCACCGCGGAAATCGTGCGGCAGCGGGGTGTTCTGGAAGCCTATATCCGGGGGCATCCGGCATTCGCGGAGGCCCTCGCGCCGCTGGCGGTCCCGGAGGAGGCGCCGGAGGTGGCGCGGCGCATGGGGCAGGCGGCTGCGTGTGCGGGGGTCGGCCCGATGGCGGCGGTGGCGGGGATCATGGCCGAGCTGGCCGCCCGGGCGGGGTTGGCGGCCGGCGCGCGAGAGGCCGTGGTCGAAAACGGAGGCGATATCTTCCTGTCGGTGCGGGCGCCGGTTGTGATCGGATTGACCACCGGGACGGAGGCCCTGGGCGACCGCCTGGCTTTCCGGGTTGCGCCGGAGTCCACGCCGCTGGCCGTCTGTTCCTCGTCCGGCCGCATGGGGCGCTCGATGAGCCTGGGCGCGTGCGACCTGGCCACCGTGACGGCCCGGGATGCCGCGCTGGCCGACGCCGCCGCCACGCGGGCGGCGAATCTCGTGCACACGTCCGCGGACCTTGACGCCGCGCTGGAGATCGTATCGGCGATTCCGGGCATCGAGGGGGTCCTGCTGGTCAAGGACGCGCGCATCGGGGTCATCGGGCGGCTGCCCGAGCTGGTCCCCGCCCACGCGCCCGGCCGTTAACCGTGCGCGAGCGCGAGGGTCTTGTAAACGAGCCGGGCGGCGAGAAAGTCGGAGGCGGGCCAGCCGGGCCGGGGCGAAAGTTCCACGACGTCGAACGCCGGCACGGCCGCGGCCTCGCGGCAGACGGTGCGGACGACGGCCAGCAGGCCGGTCCAGGACAGGCCGCCGGGCTCGGGGGTGCCGACGGCCGGCATTTCCGCGGGGTCGAGGGCGTCGAGGTCGACAGTGAGGTAAACGGTCCGGCCGCGCACGCGGGCGGCGAGCGCGTCCAGATGCGCGCTCGCGTCCCGCATCTCATCGGCAAAGACGGTGGTCACAGCCGGGTTGTCGCGCCGGAAGCGGTCTTCTTCCCGTGAAAGGCTGCGGATGCCGAGCTGGATCAGCGGCGCCGTGTCCAGCAGCCGCCGCGCCGTGCAGGCGTGGCTGTACGGGGACCCCTCGTAGGCGGCGCGGAGATCGGCGTGGGCGTCCAGCTGGACGATGATATCCGGGGCGCGGCCGGCGCGGGCAAGGCCGCGCACGACGCCGACCGAAAGGGCGTGTTCCCCGCCCAGGACCGCGAGCACACGGGGCGCGTGCGCATCGGCCAACAGGGCCGCGACGGCGGTTTCGACGGCGGCCACGGCCGCTTCGGGCGTCTTCCCCGGCGGGTCCAGGGGCGCGAGGGTATGAATACCGAAGCGGGCGGCCGGTTCGCCGCCGTCTTCACGGTCGAACCATTCGACCTGCGCGGAGGCCGCCAGAATGGCCGCGGGGCCCCGGCGGGTCCCCGTTCCGTAGGAGGTCGTGGCTTCGTAGGGCACGGGCAGCACCCATCCACCGGCCGCGTCCCGTGCGGACAGTTCCGCGGGCAGGTCCAGAAACGCGCCGCCCGCGCCGTGCTGCGTCGCCGACATAAGCGGTACAGTGACACCGCTTCCGCGTTGGCGTCAAGCCCCGGCGGGATATAGAAATATTGACAGGTCCGCCCGATACGCCATGCTCCACCTCTTATGGACGGAGTCGGTTCCTTTGAAATTACCCTGGCCCTGGCCGTGATAGTCGGCGCGGCGTTCACGCAGGGCTTCAGCGGCTTTGGCTACGGGGTCGTGGCCATGGCGGCGCTGGCTTTTTTCTGGCCGGATCTCGAGCGAGCCTCGGTGATGGTCACCATGCAGGTGCTGGCGGTGTGTATCGTGCTGGGCCTGCTGACGCGGCGCGAGCCGGGAAGCATCGACTGGAAGCTGGTCTGGATGCTCTCGCCGGGCATGATTCTGGGGCTGCCGTTCGGGTACCGTTTCATTCTGCACGCCGGCTCCATGCCGGTCTTTCGGGCGGTGTTCGGCCTGATCCTGATGGCGTTCAGTCTCCTGGGTCTTGTGCGGCCGCATTTCCGCAACCCGCTGCCCGCCCTGCTGGCGCCGGTTGTGGGGCTGGTCAGCGGCCTGATTTCCGGTGCGATCTCGTCGGGCGGTCCGCCGCTGGTGATTTACCTGTATTCGCGCGAGCCGGACGCACGGCGCGCCAAGGGAACGGCACAGGCCCTCTTTATTGTCAGCGTCCTCGCGCGGCTGGTCGTCGTGCAGGCGGGGGCTCGGCCCGTCTCCGGGGCCATGGCCGCGGCCGTGCTGGTCAGCCTGCCGCTGGTGGCCGGGTTCACGGCCTGCGGCCATTATCTCTCTCACAAGACCTCGGCGCTGACTTTCTCCCGTATCGTGTACGTTCTCATCGGCCTGGCGGGCCTGATGAACCTGCTGATGGCCCTGGGCGGGTTGGGGTGACCGCCGGGGCCGGATCTTGACATCGCAATAGGGTGTGCCATACTGAATGTATGAAATTGGCGAGATACAGCATCGGCATTCTGGCAACCCTGATTCTGGCGGGTCACGCCGCCCCGGCTCAGGACGCGGCAGCCGAAGCGGAGCTCGAAGAAGAAGCGGCCGAAGCGGCGGATACGGACGGCGGGGGCGGAGACGGATTTCGCGAATGGGAAAGCGTGACGGGGGCAAAGATCGAGGCGGAGTTCGTTCAGGAAAAGTACGGTTATGTAACGCTCCAGGGCAAGGACGGCAAACTGGCGAAAATCCGCAAGAGCATGCTGAGCCGGGCGGACCAGGAGTGGATCGACGGTCACGCCGCCGCGGGGGAGGGCACCGGCGCGGTGTTGCCGCCGGATAAACCCAACCATCTCCCGGTGTTTGCCGACGGCCCGTGGAAGGGGCAGCACGCCGTCTACGTGCACAAGAATTTTGACGCCGTGCTGAGCCGGACGGGATACCTTTACGTGTATCCCAAGACGGACAACGAGCGCACCGGGAAGCGGCTGCGCTATGGCCTCTGGTGTTATTTTATAGATACGAGCCGGACCCCGCCGCAACACACCGCGCGCCGCGTCATCCGGTTCGACGATCCGCCGGCTCCCGTGATGCAGCCCGACGAGATGGAATTTACGGGTTTGTTGCGCGATAACGTGGAATTTACGCTGCGCTTCGATTTCGACGACGACCGCATTTCGTCGTACGGGTGGGTTCACGATCCGGAGGGCCTGCGCGATTACACCCGTTTCCGGACGGGGGTCTGGATCCCGAAATCGCACAACATTCCCGACCAGATGCCGATGTCGGAACAGCGGGAGCTCCTGAAGGACTACCGGGTGGAGGTGAAGCCGGTGGACGGCGGGCTCGAGCGCTATCCCTATTCGAAGTACATGACCGAGGGCGAGATGAACATCAATGCCAAGGAGGTCGAAATCATGGGGCCGCTTTTCGGCGAACGGCATATCCGGATCTACGCCCAGTCCACGGACGACGCGCCCATCCGCCCGTGGGTGTACCGGGGCAACGCGCCCTGGCAGGGATTTTTCGTGGGCTTGTACAAAAGAGAGCCCGATTCCCACGCCAGCAGCCAGCGCATGGTGCTGAAAATCGAGTAGCGTTCCGGGTTACCGCCCGTGGCGGCGTCTGCGTGCGTCGAATTCGGGCGCCTGGGCAATGGAGGTGCCCACCAGGCGCAACGCGGTTTTAAGAAGCCGGGCGCTGTCCTTTTTCAGTTCGGCCGGATCGGGGCCGACGTCCGCGAATCCCGCAGCGGCAAGATCGTCCGGCGGCAGCGCCACGGCGTCCCAGTTCCGGAAGAGCCGGCCCCACTCGCTGTGCAGGATCGCGTGCACGCGTTCCTGGTGCGTGGGATACCAGAAGGCGTCGTGGTAGAGCACGCTGGCGACGTACGACCACGGGGCCAGAATCGTCTTGAGCGACCATTCCAGGGGTTTTTTCAGCGGACCCCAGTAGATCTTGTGCTGCATGCGGCTGGCAAAGGTCATATCGCGGAATGGGCCGGCGAAGCGCCAGTTTTCCGCGGCCGCCTCGGTGTCGCCGACGATCTTGATATCGCGGGGGTCGCCGCAGCCGAGCCCCTGTTCGTGGGCCAGGCGGATGAACCGGATGTCGCGCAAGGGATCGAAGCCCATGAGCCGGGCCGCCACGGCGTCGATGGCGACCGGGTCGGCGGAGGCGAGAATGATGTTTTTGACGTGGGGCAGCATGCAGCGCGGGCCGGGCCCGTCTCCGGCGAAAGTGCCGTCCATGACGGCAAAAACGCCGCTGTGGATCTTTTGCTGAATTCTCAGGAGATCCACCAGCGTTTCGTGGATCACGGGGTGCGTCCAGTGGCGGTGTTCGTTGAGCAGTCCGCCGAAGGCGTTTTTCATGGCGCCCGTGGTGGTGGTGAAGACATGGGTCTTGACGGTCGGCAGGTGGATGATATTGGAGCCGAGAAATTCCTTCGGGATCATGAAGCCGTCGGGGTAGACGTCGTTGAGGACGAGAAAGCGGTCCGCCAGATCGCCCACGGCGTCCCGGATATGGATCCATGCCGCCTCGTTCTCGTAGAGATGCACGTTCCGGAGGCCGTGGGCGTCGGTGACGTTGACCTGTTTGTTCTCCCGTTCGCCCAGGTGCGCGTCGATAACCACGGTGCGGTTGTGGCAGGCATGGATCCGGTCCGGCGCATAGCCGTCGCGCTTCATGGCCCGGATTACGCCGTCGAGCTGCCAGGGCGTGGTGGAGGCGGCGGGAAAGAAGAAGTGCCAGCTGATGTTGATTTTAAGGGCGGTTTCCCGGTCCTGCGGCAGCACGTCCCGGTAGCCGGCCAGGTTCAGCAGGCGGTGATAATCGCGCAACACCGTGGCGGGGGTCGTGCGCAGAACGGCGACTTTCGATTGCATGGTCTCAACGTAACAAAACGGCGCGGTCCGGAAAAGCCCCGACTTTCCGGCGGCGCGGCCGGCGCGAAGGCCGGCTTTCCGGAATCCGGGCCACGCTGAGGCAAGACCCTGCCGGCGGGACCGCCGGGCGGGGAAAAGGATGGACCGGGGTGGGCGAGGTGCTATAATCCGGCGCGACATTTTTGAGTACGGGAACAGGGCTCCGGCAAGCCGGGGCGGCACGAGGGCGGGAAGAGCTCGGTCATGACGGATCACGAATTACCCGCGGGGGCGGAACATCAGCGCTACCGGTTCAGGAAATCGCTTCCGTTGCAGCTGAAGCTGCACGAGGTGCTGCGCGTGCTGGGCTCGACCGAGGGGCAGCACTGCCTGGAGGTCGGGGCGGACGACGGCATGATCAGCTACTACCTGCGCCGGCACGGCGGCCACTGGCAGACGGTGGTGACCGGCCCGGCGGCGGCGGCGAGCGTCAGGGAGGCGACCGGCGAGGATGCGCTGGTGATGCAGGATCCCGCCTTGCCCTTCAAAAAGAAAGTTTTTGAAACCGTGGTGCTGTTTGACTATCTTGAGCGGATTCAGCCGGATGCGGCGTTTGTGGAAAGCTGCCACCGGTTGCTGAAGCCGGACGGGCGGCTCGTGATTCACACGGCGCGGATCAAGTCGTGGACGGTGCTGTCGCCCTTGCGCCTGATGCTGGGGTTGTCGGACGAGGCCCTGGGGCGTACGCGGCCGGGCTACACGGAGTCGATGTTGTTCAACATTTTGAAAAACGGGTTTAACGTACAGAGCATGCATTCCTATTCGCGTTTTTTCGTGGAGCTGGTGGACGCCTTCGTGCGGGCCGCGTTGCGGCGGCGCCGTCTGGAGGGGGGCGATGCCGCGGCGCGTACGTCGCGGATTTACGCGGTAGCGGGGCCGCTGTACCGGCTGGCATACCAACTCGATCTCCTGTTGTTGACGACCCGCGGCCACCGGCTGGTGGCGGTTGCCAAACGGCGGGGCTGGCGTTCGCGGGCGGCGCCGGTCCTGGTGGACGGGCGGTCCATTTCGGAAGCGGTACTGAGCCGCGCGGCGGATTAAGGAACGAGGAACCATGAAACGGACATACCAGCCTTCCAATCGGAAGCGAAAGAATAAGACGGGCTTCCGGGCGCGCATGGCTTCGGCCGATGGAAGAAAAGTCATATCGCGGCGGCGCCGCAAAGGGCGCGCCAAGCTCAGCGGATGAGGAAGCCGACCGCCGTCTCGGCCGCCGCCGGCGGCTATCGCGGCCGGCCGACTTTCGCCTCGTGTTCGAGCGCGGCCGGCGTCGGGCCGGACGGTACCTGGTGCTGGTCCGGCGGGCCGGCGAGGCGGACGAATCGCGTGCGGCGTTCGTCGCGGGCAAGCGCACGTTCCGGCGCGCGGTGGACCGCGCGCGGGCGCGGCGGCTGTTGCGCGAGGCATACCGCCTGCAGCGCGGCGGCATGACGGGGCGGTGGGACATGATTTTGATTGCGCGCCGTCCGATCCTGGATGTCAAACGCCAGGCCGTGGAGGAAGAGCTGGTGCGGCTGGCGGCGGGGCGCGGGCGGACACGGGAGAAACGATGAAGATGCTGTTGATCGGAATCATCCGGGCCTACCGGCTGGTCCTGTCGCCCTGGCTGGGCCCCTGCTGCCGGTTCACGCCTACCTGTTCGCAATATTGGATCGAGGCCTTGCGGACGCACGGCGTGCTGCACGGCGTCGGGCTGGGCGTGCTGCGGCTGGGCAAATGTCATCCCTGGCATCCCGGCGGATACGATCCGGTGCCGGAAGCGGCGCCGCCTCCGGGGCGCGGGACGTGCGGGGCGGAAGCGTAGGAACGCGGCATGAGCAAGCAGGATTGGATCATCGTCGGGCTGTTGTTCGCCGCGCTGATTGCATGGAGCGTGTTCCAGGCCCGCCAGGCGCCGCCGCGGCAGGCCGGGCCGCCCGGGGGGGCGCCCTCCGCGGCGGCAACCGGCGCCGTGGAACGCGCGGCGGGGCTTCCGGATGAGACGGCGTTGATGCCGGAGCGCACCAACGCGGTGCGGACGGCGGTCACGGAGACCGCGCGGCCGGAAGCGGACGCCGCCGCGCGGCCGGAAACCCCGGAAACCCGCGTTACGCTCAGCAATGCACAGGCCCGGGTCACGCTCAGTTCCTGGGGCGGCGGTATTGTGCGCGCGCAACTGAGCCGTTACCGGGCCGCCCTGGATGAAGACAGCGGGCCGGTTGAGCTCGATTTCGACGGTCTGCCGGCGCTCTCGCTGTCCGACGTGCCGGGCCTGGGCACGAACGCCGCTTTCGAGATAACGCAGACCGGCACGGGTGCCGTCCGGGTCGTGCGCCGCACGGATTACGGGCTGCATTTCGAGCGGCAGGTGCGGGCCGCGGACGGATACGTGCTGGACGTGTCGGACACCTTCGTGAACGACGGCCACGCGCCGCTGGCGCTGCCGGCACACGGGGTCCGGGTCGGGGCCATGGAAATGATCCGCTCGAATGCCAGGACCCGCGGCCTGTCGTACCTGGGTATCGACACACTGCCCGCGGTGGGGGGCGAGGGCGTCCGTTTCTGGGGCAAGGAATTGCCCGGCCTGTTCGGCTACAAGACGGGGCCTTTGTCCTGCCTGGCGCGCCAGAACCTGGCCGCCGTACCCGAGTCGATACGGCGCCGCGCGGAACAGCCGACCGACTGGGCCGCGGTCAAGAACAAGTTCTTTGTGCAGATCCTGGCGCCGGAACGGGAAGCCGCCGACGTGGAGCTGTGGGCGGGGCGGAATCCGGAGACGCCCGGCTTCGAAGTCGACCGGGTGTCGGCCACCCTCCGGTTCGGCGAACGCGTGCTCAAGCCGGGGGAGTCCTTCACGCGTACGATGCGCTATTACGTCGGCCCGAAAAAATACTCACGGCTCAAGCACCTGGGCAACCACCAGGGCGAGGTCATGCAGTTCGGCTGGCTGAAGTGGCTTTGCAAGAAGCTGCTGTGGCTGCTCAATGCGATTCACGGCATCCTGCCCAACTACGGGATGGCGATTATCATTCTGACCGTGATCGTGCGGGCGGTTTTCTGGCCGGTGACCCACAAGAGCACCGAGAGCATGAAGAAGATGCAGGCCATTCAGCCGCAGGTGCAGGATATCCGGAAGAAGTACAAGGACAAGCCCCAGAAAATGAACCAGGAGATCATGGCGCTCTACAAGGCGAACAAGGTCAATCCCATGGCGGGATGCCTGCCGATCCTGGTCCAGATCCCCGTGTTTATCGCGTTGTTCACGGTGCTGCGCAGCGCGATCGAATTGCGCTTTGCCGAGTTTCTCTGGATTCGCGACCTGAGCGAACCGGAGCGGCTGTTTGCCGACATGCTGCCCATTCCGCTCAACATCCTGCCGCTCTTCATGACCGCGACGATGATCTGGCAGCAGCGCCTGACGCCGACGGCAGGCGATCCGCAGCAGCAGAAGATGATGATGCTGATGCCGGTCGTCTTTCTCTTTATTTTCTACCCGATGGCGTCCGGGTTGGTCCTGTACTGGTCGGTCAGCCAGCTTCTGGCGATTCTGCAGCTTCTGATTCAGCGCCGCCGCCGGCCGGCGTAACCGTCACGGTTGCCTTTTCGAGGATCAGGCTCTCCGTGGTCCGGCCCGTCCGCGAGCCGCACGCTTCCAGCGCCGCGAGGGTATCGCGGCCGTCGACGACCTTGCC
>JAFGIZ010000079.1 GCA_016929365.1 Lentisphaerota bacterium | reverse complement strand
CGTCGGGGTTGAAAATGCGGACCGCGAGGGCGCCGTCTCCGGCGGGCTCAGGGCCCAGCAGAATGCCGTCGGCCCCGACCCCGTAGTTGCGATGGCAGAGACGGCGCACGCGCGCGGGGGTCAGCGGGCTCCCGGCGGCATCCGGTTCGATAACGAGGTAGTCGTTTCCGAGTCCGTGGTATTTGGCGAAATGCATCGTGGTGCCGTCTGCTCTCATGGTCCGCAGGGCGCTCCCGGAACCCCGTTGGCAGCGGGGGCGGTCCTGTGTTAGTCTGGGGTCAGCATGGGGCGGGTAAGCGGCAGGGTCAAGGATGGAGTCGCCATGCGCCGTGCAACCGGGAGGCAGGCTATGAGACGGATTCTTATCGTAACGGCGGCGCTCGCGGCAGCGGGGTGCGTGTGCCCCGTCTGCGACGACGGCGCGGCGCGGGCCCCGACATTCGGGGAAGACGTGGCGTTTCTGCAGCGCCATACGGACGCGTTCGTGCTGTCGGACGGGGCCGGAGAGGCGCAGGTGGCGGTCGTGCCGCTCTACCAGGGGCGTGTCATGACCAGTACGGCGGGCGGGCCCGGCGGGACCAGCTTCGGCTGGCTGAACCGCGAGTTGATCGCGCGGGGCGAACGGCAGCCGCACATCAACGTCTTCGGGGGGGAGGACCGTTTCTGGCTCGGGCCGGAAGGCGGCCAGTACAGCCTCTTCTTCAAGCCGGGAGCGCCCTTCGACCTGGCCCACTGGCAGACGCCGGCGGCCATCGACTGGGGCGGCTGGAAAACCGCGGGCCGGACGGAGACTGAAGCGCATTTTCGCAAGGCCGTGACCCAGACGAACTACACGGGCACCGTGCTGAAGCTGCGTGTGGACCGGACCGTGCGGCTGATCGCCCGTGACCGGGCCGCGCGGCAGCTCGGCGTCACGCTCGATCCGGCGCTGGACGTCGTGGCGTTTGAGACCGACAACCGGATTACCCATATCGGCGCAGAACCCTGGACGCCGCAAGGCGGACTTCCGTCCATCTGGATTCTGGGCATGTTTAACCCGTCCGACACGACGACCATCGTGATTCCGTTCAAGCCGGGACCGGAGGCCGAGCTCGGCCCGGTGGTGAACGACGCGTATTTCGGGAAGGTGCCGCCCGACCGGCTCAAGGTGGGCGACGGCGTGCTGTATTTCCGGGGCGACGGGCGGTACCGCAGCAAAATCGGCATCGGACCGGAGCGCGCCAGGCCGGTGCTGGGCAGCTACGACGCCTTGCGCCGCGTGCTGACGCTGGTGCAATACACGCTGCCCGACAATGCCGCCGCCTACGTCAATTCGATGTGGGAGCTGCAGGACGAACCCTACGGGGGCGATGTCGTCAACAGTTACAACGACGGCCCGCCCGCGCCGGGCGCGCCGCCGTTGGGGCCGTTTTACGAGTTGGAGACTTCGTCCCCCGCGGCCGCGCTGCTTCCGGGGCAAACGCTGCGGCATATCCACCGCACGATTCACCTGCAGGGGCCGGAGACGGCTCTGGAGCCGGTCGCGCGCGCCGCGCTGGGCGTGTCGCCGGCGGAAATCCGGGCTGCCTTCGGGAACTAGCCGACTGCGGGGTTGCGGAGAGGCGGTGCCGGGGTTAGATTACCGGCGGCAGATGAAAACGTCCCTGCGATACCGCGAAGTGATAGCCGACGTACGGCGCGTGGTTGTCAAGGTCGGCAGCCGCGTGCTGGTGCAGAAGACGGGCCGGCCCGACGTCCGGCGGATGCGGAGCCTGATCCGGGAGCTGAGCCGCGTGCGGACGAGCGGCCGGGACGTGGTGATCGTGACTTCGGGCGCGATCGGGGCGGGGACGGAGGCGCTGCGCATGCGGGAGCGGCCGACGGCGCTGCCGGACCTGCAGATGGCCGCGGCCGTGGGGCAGACGCGCCTGATGTCGCGCTATGCCGAGATGTTCGGCGCGGCGGGCTGCACGGTGGGCCAGATGCTCCTCACACACGGAGATTTCCATCATAAGATGCGGCTGACCAACGCGCGGCGCACGATGGAAAACCTGTTGCGTAACGGCGTGGTGCCGATCGTCAACGAGAACGATGTCGTCGCCGACGAAGAAATCCGCGCGGACCTGGCGTTCGGCGACAACGACAACCTGGCGGCGCTGACGGTCAAGCTGATCCGGGCGGACCTGCTGATCATCCTCACGACGGTGGACGGCGTACGCGCGCCGGGCGCGTCCGGGCGGACCCGGCGGGTACGCTATCTCGAAACCATCAACCGGCGGACTTTTGACATCGTCAAGGCGGGGGCCTCGGCGTTCTCGAAAGGCGGCATGGCGAGTAAGCTCAAGGCCGCCCAGGCGGCGAGCCAGGCCGGCTGTTCGGTCGTGATTGCCAACGGCCGCATGAACGACGTGATCACGCGTATCCTGGACGGCGAAGACGTGGGGACGCTGATCGTCGCGTCGTAACGCAAACGGAGGAGGGGCGATGGGCCTGCATGAAGACATGATCCGGATGGGCGACCGAGCCCGGACGGCGTCGCGGGCGCTCGTGCTGCTGCACGCGCGCAAGAAGAACGCCATTTTGCAGTCGATGGCGGACGAGCTCGAGACGAGGCGCAAGGCGCTGGTGGACGCCAATCGCAAGGATCTGGAAGAAGGCCGCAACGCGGGCCTTTCGGCAGCCCTGCTCGACCGGCTGCTGTTGAGCGAACAGCGGATTAGCGGCATGATCAAGGGACTGCGTGAAGTCGCCGATCTCAAGGATCCGATCGGCGCGCGGATCAGCCGCTGGATCCGCCCCAACGGCCTGGAGATCGTCAAGCGCCGGGTGCCCATTGGGGTGATCGGCATCATTTACGAATCGCGTCCGAACGTGACCGCCGATACGGCGGCGCTGTGTATCAAGACCTCGAACGCGGTAATCCTGCGCGGCGGCAAGGAAGCCTTGCACTCCAACGCGGCCATTGCCGATGCGCTGGTCGCCGGGGGCCGCCGGAAAGGGTTGCCGGAAAACGCCATTCAACTGATCCGCACGACGGACCGCAAAGCGGTCAAGGAACTGGTCCGCCTGACCGGACGGGTCGACCTGATCATTCCGCGCGGCGGGGAAGCGCTCATCCAGGCCGTTACGGAACAGGCATGGGTGCCGGTCATCAAGCATTACAAGGGCGTGTGCCATACCTACGTGGACGCCTCGGCCGATCCGGACATGGCGCTGCGCATCTGCCACAACGCGAAGTGCCAGCGGCCCGGCGTGTGCAATGCCATGGAGACCCTCCTGGTGCACGAAGCGATCGCGCCGGCGTTTCTGCCGCGCGTGGCGCAGGACCTCGCGGAGGCGGGGGTCGAGCTGCGCGGCGACGAGGCCGCGCGCGCCGTGGTTCCGTCCATGCAGGCGGCCGCGGAGGACGACTGGTTTGCCGAGTACCTGGACATGGTGCTGGCCGTGAAGGTGGTGCCGTCGGTCCAGGCGGCGATCGACCATATCAACACCTACGGATCCAGCCACTCGGACGCGATTGTCGCGGAGGCCGAAGCGGCGTGGAAGCCCTTTGTGCGGGACGTGGATTCGGCCACCGTGTACGTGAACGCATCGACGCGTTTCACCGACGGCGGCGAATTCGGCATGGGCGCCGAAATCGGGATCAGCACCGATAAGCTGCATGCCCGGGGGCCGATGGGCCTGGAAGAGCTTACGACGTACAAGTACGTCATCTACGGCAAGGGGCAGGTGCGGGAGTAAACGGCCGGTTGCGGCCGGCCTATTTGTCTTCCGGCCGCACGCCGGCCGCGTCCGAATTCCAGTCGGGTTCCGCCGGCATGCCCTTCTCCGGTTCAGGCGGCGGATCCGCGTGGGGTCCGGCGTCCGGATGGATGATCAGCGTTTCCTGTTCGGGGGACGGCGCGGAACCGGTTTCCGGCGCGGGGACGGGCACCGTTTCCGCCGCGTCCGGGTTCCGGCGGGCCGGACGCTTCCCCGGAGGTCCGTAGCGGCCCCAGCGCCGGCGCTCGGCGTTGAGATCTTTCAGGACCAGGCCGTGCCGCCGGGCCAGCCATTCCCATTCGCGGCCGCTGAAATTGAACTGGGCGTTCAGGGCATTGACCAGTGTGACGAGATCCAGTGTGGGAATGCGCATGACGCGCCGGCAGCCTTCGGGCGGCTCGGCCAGTGCGACGGGAATATCGGTTGCCGGGCCGACGAGAATGGCGAGGGGGGGCACCGTGCCGAATGCGGCCCCGGTACGATAGTCGTCGAGCGAGACACGGACCCAGTCGCGGCGGGGGGCGTCCCAACGGTGGACCACGGGTTTCTCGAGCCCCGGCGGAGTATCAAAGGCGACCGGCGTGACGGGCCGCAGGCGGGCGATATCGAACGCGAACTGGACGATGGTATAACGGGACGGGATCAGCATGACCGCCGCGTCCGGCTGAACGTTTCCGCAGACCGCGGGCGCGGCAGAGAACAGCCCAAGCGCCAGACAGAAGACATACACGACGACAGACTTCATGGCTCCCCCCTGTTTAGTGTGTAACACGGCTGACAGTGTCCTTCCGCGGCGGAAGCTTGTCAACTTATTTCCCGAGGGCCTGCTTGAAGGCCTGGGTCAGGTGGGGGACGACCTGGAACAGGTCGCCCACGATGCCGTAGGTCGCGACCTTGAAGATCGGGGCCTCGGGGTCCTTATTGATGGCGACAATGACATCGGCGGAGGACATGCCGGCCAGGTGCTGGATCTGGCCGCTGATGCCGCAGGCGATGTAGAGCTTGGGGCAGACGGTTTTGCCGGTCTGGCCCACCTGGTGCGAGTAGGCGATCCAGTTGGCGTCCACCGCGGCCCGGGAAGCGCCGATGCCGGCGCCGATGGTTTCGGCCAGCTCCCGCAGCAGCGCGAAATGCTCCGGCTTTTGCAGGCCGCGTCCGCCGGCCACGATGATGTCGGCTTCCGCGATATTGACCGTGCTTTCCTGTTCGGGCACGTAGCGCACCCGGCGCGTGCGGGCTTCGAGCAGCGACGCGGCGACGGCTTCGATGGAGACGTTGCCGGTGCGGCCGGATTGAACCTCGGCTTCCTGCATGACCTTGTGGCGCACAGTGGCCATCTGGGGGCGCGTGTGCGGGGTGATGATGGTGGCCATAATGTTGCCGCCGAAAGCCGGACGGGTCTGGAGCAGGTTGCGGCTTTCGGGGTCTATCGCCAGGCCGGTACAGTCGGCGGTCAGCCCGGTATTGAGGGTGACGGCGACCCGCGAAACCAGGCTGCGGCCGATGGTCGTGGCGCCGCTGAGCAGGATATTGGGCTTGTGGCGCTTGACCAGTTCGATCAGCACGGCGGCGTACCGCTCGTCCTGGAAGTATTCCAGTTCGGGCCTGTCCACCACGTAGACCGTATCGGCGCCGCGTTCGGTCAGGGCGGCCGCCGTGTCCGTCACCCCGGAACCGAGCAGAACGGCGCAGAGGTTCATGCCCAGGGCGTCGGCGAGCTTGCGTCCTTCGCCGAGCAGTTCGTACGTGACCGACTCGATATGGCCGCCGGTCTGTTCGGCGAAAACCCACACGTCGCAATAGCCGTCAAGCGCCGCATCCGCCCCGGCCTCCCTGGCCTTCATCTCGATCGCATCGAACTTGCATGCTTCGAGGCAGGCGCCGCAGAGCGTGCACTTGTCGAGATCGATCACGGCGATCTTTTCGTCGTTCAGGGCAATCGCGTCGAAGGGGCACGCCTTGACGCACAGGCCGCAGCCGACGCAGTTCTGGGTGATGACCTTGATGGGAGGCTCAGGCATGGGGGCAAGTCCGTTGACGTGATGGCGTGTCGGGATGAAGCATGACTCTCCTAGGAAGCGGCGCTCAGCACGGTATCCTTGAGTTTTGCGACCAGCCTGGCGGCGATCTGGTCGGGTTCGCCGGTCAGGATTTCGCCGCCCTCGCGGGGGGGCGGGGTGAAGATCTTGACGACCTTGGTGGGCGAGCCGTCCAGCCCGATGCGCGCCGGGTCGGCGTCAAGGTCCGCGGCGTTCCAGGTCGGAATTTCCGCCTTACGCGCGGCAAGTTTGCCCTTCAGGGACGGCAGCCGGGGCTCGTTGATTTCCTTGACGACGGTCAAGACGCAGGGCAGGGGGGAGGCGATGACTTCGTACCCGGTTTCGAGCAGGCGTTCGGCGGTGATCGACTGCGCGTCCACGGCTTCGATTTTGCGGACGTAGGTGATCTGGGGGAGCCCCAGGTGCGTGGCGAGGCCCGGGCCGACCTGGGCGGTGTCGCCGTCGGAGGCCTGCTTGCCGCAGATCACCAGGTCGACGCCGTCCATCTTGCGGACGGCCATGGCCAGCGTGTAGCTGGTGGCCCAGGTGTCGCTGCCGGCGAATGCCCGGTCCGACAGGAGGACGGCCTTGTCCACGCCCATGGCAAGCGTCTCGCGCAGCGCGGCATCCGCCTGGGGCGGGCCCATGCTCAGCGCCGTGACCGTGCCGCCGACTTTCTCGCGCACGCGCAGCGCCTCTTCCACCGCGAACGTGTCGAAGGGGTTCACGATGGAGGCCACGCCCTCCCGCATGAGGGTGTTCGTCTCCGGATCGATCCTGACGTCGGTCGTGTCCGGCACCTGCTTGACGCAAACAACGATATGCATGACAAAGCCTGCGATTAAACCCCGGACGGTACGCGAAAGCGTGTCCCTTGGCAAGATGGAAATTGACCCGGGTGCAGGGGGTGCTACAGTACGCCGGCAAAAGGGAGGCAACGATGTCACGATGTTATAATTTCGGCGCGGGCCCGGCTGTGCTGCCCGTGGAGGTGCTGGAGGAAGCGGCCGGAGAGCTGACGGACTACCGCGGGACGGGGATGTCGATCCTGGAAAGCAGCCACCGGGGCAAGGCGTACGCGGCGGTGCACGCGGAAGCGCAGGCGAACGTGCGCGAGCTGCTGGGGCTTTCGGACGCGCACGCCGTGCTGTTCCTGCACGGGGGGGCCAGCCTGCAGTTCGCGATGGTGCCGCTCAACCTGCTGACAGAGGGCCGCACGGCCGATTACGTACATTCCGGCTCGTGGGCGGGCAAGGCCGTCAAGGAGGCCGAACGGGTCGGAACGGTGCACCTGGCGGCCGATACGTCTGCCGACCGGCCGGCGCGCATGCCGGCTCCCGGCGACCTGGAGCTGACGCCGGGGGCGGCTTACCTGCACCTGACGTCCAATGAGACCATTGCGGGCACGCAGTGGAAAACGTTCCCGGAAAGCGAGGCGCCGCTGGTGGCGGACATGTCTTCCGACATCCTGTCGCGTCCGTTCGACGCCAACCGCTTCGGCCTGATCTATGCCGGGGCTCAGAAAAACCTGGGCCCCGCGGGCGTGTGTCTCGTGATCGTGCGCAAGGAACTGGCCGAGCGGGCGCCCGCAACGCTGCCGACGATGTTGCAGT
>JAFGIZ010000078.1 GCA_016929365.1 Lentisphaerota bacterium | reverse complement strand
TCAGCTTCGCGCCTTTGAAACAGGCTGTTACGGAAACCCGCTGATCCGGACACCCAATGTGGACCGGTTGGCCGGCGAGGGCTTGCGCTTCGAGACGGCCGTCACCAACTATCCCCTGTGCATGCCGGCGCGGTCCGTTCTGCTCTCCGGGCAGTACAACCGAACCTGCACAAACGGGACAGGCAACGTCGTCTATCGTTCGGAGCAGGGCCGGCGATCCTATATGCCGGAGTACCCGGAGCCGGGCCGCACACACCTTCCGGCCACGACGTTGCCCGAGCTGCTGCATGAGGCCGGGTATCACACGCGGGCGATCGGAAAATGGCACATCAACGTGTGGCCGCACCGGATCGGTTTCGACGACTACGTGATTCCGCGGGTGCATCACGCGCATACGGGTCAGCTCTACACCGAGAATGGCGGGCCCGAATTCGCGGCGCCGGGCTACAGTGTCGATTTTGAGGCCGAACGGGTCGAGTCGTTCCTGGATTCACGGCGCACGGCCGGGCAGCCCTTCTTTCTGTACTACAACATCTCGGTGCCGCATTGCCCGCTGGCGGATGCGCCGGAGCAGTACCGCGCCATGTATGCACCCGAAGACGTGCCGCTTCGCGCCAACGTCGATCCGGAGCGTCCCATCGAGAACCAGGATTTCCGGTTCAAGGTGTACCGCTATGACTACCGCTACTACGATTTGCGCCTGCCGTATACGGAAACGCTGCCGGAAGGGTATGCGCTGCGCAATGTGATCGCGGAATACTACGGCATGACCACCTGGATGGATGCGGCGCTGGGACGCATGCTCGCGGCCCTCGATCGCACCGGACTGGCCGACGATACCCTGGTGGTCTTCACCAGCGATCACGGGGACAACCTCGGCAGTCATGGCTTGTGTCAGAAAGGAAGCATGAACGAGGAAGCCATCCGCATCCCGCTCATCGTGCGCGGCCCCGCCCGGCAACGGGACGCGGGCGTGGACAAGAAGCACGTCGTCTCGCTCGTCGATATGGCGCCCACCCTGCTGTCACGCGCAGGTCTGCCGATTCCCGACCATATGCAGGGGCGGGATCTGACCCCATGTCTGCAGGACGGGCAGGCGGATGTCGCGTCATGCGCCTTCGTCGAGAACCAACAGGGCGCCGCCATCCGCTCGGCCCGCCACCTCTACTTCCTGCCCTATGCCGCGGGCAGCCGTCAACTGGCCGGCCGTCCCGAACAGTTCTTCGACCTCGGCGCGGACCCCTGGCAGCAATCCAACCTGGCCGCGACCGCCCGGGACTCGGACATTGCCGGCGAACTCGATTCGCAACTGCGGCAATGGGACCATCAGACCCCGTGGATGGGGTGAGCTCCAACCACAATGCGCACCGTCCTCGTACACGTACTTGTACACGCCTATCTGTGGTCATCGGCGTCCGGCGCCGCGAGTGCGGGGCAGGCCCTGGTCTCGCCCTCCGGACAGTATCGTCTGGTCCTGCCACGGGCAGGCTATCCCCGCCTGGTCGAGGCGATGCCGGACGGGTCGACCAACACGTTCGAGATTATCCCCTGGTCCGCCACGTGGGATACGGGCAAGCCGGAATTCGCGCCGGATTACGCCGGGCCGACGGTGGACGCACAAGAGGGTTCAGGGTTCAGTATTCAGGGTTCAGGGACAACGCAAAACCGAAACCCGTCCTCCGCCCTCGCCGTCTACCGCCATCCCGACCTGTCGGTTACCCTCCGGTTCGAGGCCCTGGACGACGGGCTGCGTATCACACCCGTCCGGCTCGCGCACACCCGCACCAACCGCCTGTGCCGTTTTTCCTATCCCGCGGCCCTCTACCTGCCGGTCGCAGAAGGCATGCACTACCTGGACCCGGTCTGGGGCCGGCTGGCCCGCAACGCTGAGGCCATCCGGGCAGGATGGACTTTCGCCGGCGCCTGCCCCCTGGCTGCGCACGACCTGGGCGTCATGCTGACGCCCGGCGGCGCGTGGGGCAGCTATACCGTGCAGCCCGCGGACGGCCGCACGTTTCGGCGCACGCACTTCGGACTGGTGACGGACCGGCTGAAAACCCTCGACCGGACCGGGCTCCGCCACGGGGTCTCGTGCTGGCTCGCGCCCGGCGAGGAAACCGCGCTGCCGGCGATACGCCTGGTGCGGGCCGGTTCGCCGTTCGAGATCTTCGCCGCCTACCGGCGCGACAACGGCATGGACGCCTGGCCGGACCTGGCGGACAAGCTGACGCCCCGGCTGGCGGAAAAACTGCCGGACGCCGTGCATCTCAAGGCCTGGTTCCGCGGCATCGCCCGCTACGAACAGGAGGGGCGCATGGACGAGCTCTTCGCCCTGCTCCCCCCGCCCCCGCTTCTGATCGAGTTCGTCGCCTCGACGCGCAACGGCCGCCACGACACGTATTACCCCGACTTTCTCGACTTCGACCGGGATGCCGGCGGGGCGCCGATGATGAAACGGTTGATCACGCGCTTCAAGGAACGCGGCGATCTCGTCACGATGTATACCCACGCGACCTGGTGGCACGACAACACCGAGGCGGTCGCCGCGCTCGGCGGCGCGGACGCCGTGGCCGTCCGCGGGCGCGCGGGCGCGCTCCGCGTCGAGTCGTGGCCCAACAGCGACGGCTACGCCGTGGGCGTCTGGCGCGAACCGGTGCGGCACTTCGTACACGACCAGCTCACCACGCTGCGCGACGCGTTCGGGTTCGACATGATCTTCCAGGACCAGGTCGGCACGCGCCTCAACTACGACTTCAGCCCCGATTTCCGCCGGCCGCCCTATGCCTGGGTACAGAGCCTGTTCGACATCGTGGCCATGTCCGCCTCGGTGCTGCCGCTGTCGGGCGAGGGCGTCGGGCCCGACCGGGCCTTCCGCGACATGACCGCGACGTTCGGGTTTTACCTGGTCACCATGAATGACGGGGCGCGCAAGCGTTTCTACGATCGCCAGCACCAAGCCGGCAACACGCGGCAATGGCCGATGGCCACGATGGTGCTGCACGACAAGGTCGCCTTCTACCCCCATAACCTCGAGCGGACCGACAATACCGGTCCGGGCATGAGCCGCGCGCACCTGAGCTGGTGCCTGGCGGCCGGCATGAACCTGCATTACACGATGGAAGAGGTCCTGGCCGACCGGGAGGCCGGACTCGGCAGCCGCCGGTTCGCCGCGCTGGCACACGTGCAGCGGGCAGTCTGTGCGAAGTACTTCGGGCGGCCCGTCACCGGCTTCGAGTTCCTGGGCACGGACCCTGAAATCACGCGTACAACCTTCGCCAACGGACTCGTCATCCTGGCCAGCCACGCAGACGAGTCCTTGATGCTGCGGGAAGGCAGCGTGACCGTCGCCGTGCCGCCGCACGGCTGGCTCGCGCTCGACCGGGACCGCCCGCTTTCCGCCCTGCTGGCCTCTGACCGGGCGGCCGACGGGATGCTGGCGGATTGGAGCATCGAGACCGGGACATGGCAGCCCGTCATGCCGTACCGGGAACGGCCCGACCCAGGCAAAGCGCCGTAAGGCGGGGCGGCACCGCCCTTGCGCCGGCGGCTCAAGCCGTGGCCGTCTCCGGCAGCCCGTAACGGCGGCAGACGGCGTTGTAGGCCCAGTCGTCCCACGCCTCCTTCACGCCGATGCCGGGCAGGTCGGGGTAATTCTTGACGATCAACATGCCCTCGAAAATATCGCACATGCGCGCGGTCTCCGCCTCGATATAGGCGCGGTCCCCGGTCGGCAGGACCTTCTGGATGTCGGCGGGGCTCCAGAGGCACCCGTGGCGTTTCCGGAACATCCCGGCCAGCCAGTCCATGTCGTAAACGGTGGGCTGGTCGAATTGAAAACAGTCGATGCCGACGTCCAGAAGATCGTCGATGATCTGCCAGTTGCTCCCGCACGAGTGCAGCAGCACCTTCATCCCGTAGTCGTGCGCAATCCCGACCAGGCGCGTGTACTGCTCCTTGAAGTACTCGCGGAACATGTCCGGCGAGAACAGGAGGCCCTGCTGCGTGCCCATGTCCTCGCCGATCATGATGGCGTCCGCCCCGCCGCGGCCCGCGGCGTGAATCCGGTGCTCGTAGAACTCGCCCACGACGGCGTGCAGCCGGTGCAGCTCCTCCGGGTACATGGCCATGTCCAGAAAGTACACTTCCATCTTGCGCAGGTAGCGCGCGTTGTCGAACACCCAGCCGCCGACGTGCGCCACCTTGAACCGGTCCTCCGTATCGGCTTCGAAGGTGCGGCGCACCTGCGCCACGGCCTTTTCGATATCGAATGCGGGCGGGCGCAGATCGTCAAGCTGCGACCAGTCTTCCAGCGCCGGCTTGCAGATCTCCCCTTTGACCGAGCCGTCTTTCATCCGTTTCCACAGGTTGCCCCAGATATCGTCGTAATACTCGATTTCGCCTTCCACCCAGCGCTTCTGCCGCCAGGCCACCCCCTCGTCGAGACCCGCGCTGCAGAAATCGTTGATCCGGCCCCGGTCGAACGTCATGCCCGGGCGCGGCGCGCCGGTGTGGTCGAGGTTGGCAACGATAATCTCACGCGGTGTCATACGCGGTTCTCCAAATCGGTTGTCCGGGCGGAAACGAATATACCCTCACGGCGCCGAAAGCAACCCAAAAGCGGCGGATGCCCCGGAATCGTGCCCTCCCCCGGAGGGCCCGGCTTGAGACATCCCGGCACGGACGCTTGACCCTGCCGGTCCCTTTCACATACGTTCACGGCGTGAGAAGGTACGGCCCATGAACACCGCCCGGCACCGCCTGACGCCCCTGGCCGACGACGGCGTGATCGTTTCGGAAACCCCGGACCCGAAAACGGTTTTCTGCGCGTCCCCCGGAATCTGCCGCCTGCCGTCCGGGCGCCTGATCGCCACGACGGACTGGCGCGGGCCGGGCCTGGATAACGTGCCCGGTCCGAAGTTCGACGGGCATAGCGGCGAAAGCGCCCTGTGGCAGGGGCGCGTCTACGCCAGCGACGACCGGGGGCAGACCTGGCGGCACAAGGGCTTCTTCAACTGCCTGCACGCCCGGCCGTTCGTCGCCGGCAACGCGCTGTATATCCTCGGTCACGCCGGCGATCTGCGGATCTGCCGCTCCGACGACGAAGGGGAAACGTGGTCGGACGCCGTGAACCTCACCGCGGGCGGGCGGTGGCACCAGGCGCCCTGCAACGTGCATGACGCCAACGGCTGCGTTTATCTCGTGATGGAACAGTGGGGCGACGGATTCTGGGTCGCCCGGATGGCGCCGGTGCTGATGCGGGCGCGCACGGACGCCGACCTGACCCGGCGCGAGAGCTGGACTTTCGCGAACCCCCTGGTGTTTGCCGACACCGTGCCCGATCGCGAACTGGACCGGTTCGGCATGCCGTTCTTCCCCTACTTCTATCCCGACCGCGGCTTTGTCGAACCGGATCGCTGGTGCGATGCCATGGGCTGGCTGGAAAGCAACGTGGTCCGGTTCGTCGATCCCGACCATGTCTGGTACGACCCCGCCGGCAAGACCTGCCACCTCTGGATGCGCGCCCATACCGGCGGCACGGGCTACGCCTGCATGCTCAAGGTCGTCGAGCAGGGCGAAAAGCCCGGTACGGGAAACATGCTCACGCAGTTCGAAACCGTGCCCTCCGGGCAAAAGATCGTGTTCGTCCCCTGCCCCGGCGGCCAGATGAAGTTTCACGTGCTCTACGACGACGTGACGCAGCTATACTGGCTCCTGGGCACGCAGGCTACCGACAGCATGCGGCGGGCCGACCGCCTGCCGCCCGAACGGTTCAACCTGCCCAACAACGAGCGCCGGCGCCTCGTCCTGCACTTCTCGCGCAATATGATCGACTGGTGTTTTGCCGGCGTGGTGGCCATCGGCCCGGTCGAGCTGGCCTCGCGCCACTACGCCAGCATGGTCATCGACGGCGACGACCTGCAGATCCTCAGCCGCTCCGGCTCCGCGGAGTCGCCGAACCCCCACGACGGCAACCTGATCACCGCCCATCGCATCACACGCTTCCGGGAACTGGTGTATTAGTCCGCAGAACCGATCCGCGACAGTTCTTCAGGCGGCGTGAGCATGTCCGCGGGCGGAACGGAACTGAGTATCCTGAGCTCCCGGAAGGCGCCGCGAAAATACCGGTCCCTCAGCCGGCCGCCGACCAGAATGATGTCGCTCCAGGTGCTGTGCGGCTCGTTTAACCACAGCGGTCGGTGGCAGAGCGTCGCATCCGGTTTGCCGTCGATGAACAGGAAGAGCTGCTTCCCGTCGTCCCCCAGCGTCACGCGGCTCCATTCGCCCGCCTGCAACCGCGTGTTGCTTGCCAGTCCGATCCGATTCTCGTTTTCGCCGCGCGCGAACAGCACGCGCCCGCGCGTGTCCAGCCGGATGTCCGCCAGGTCCCGCTTGTGCCACAACAGCGCCTGCATCCCGTCGAATCCATCGGGCCGGATCTCGAACTCGATCGTGAACGCCCCGGCCGGGAACACGAAATCGTGCAGCCGGAACACCTGGTTCGTCCCGGACAACTCGAAGACGCCCTCTTCCGCGTTGTACTCCGGGTGCCGCTCGGGGCTGTCTTTCAGTATCCGGCTGTTGGGCCCGTAGCCCAGGTACAGCGGATAGCCCATGCAACCGGAATCCAGGACCGCCGGCGCGCCGTTGAACGTGTGGCCCGGCCGGTACGACGCCGCATCCCAGTGCGCGACGACGGCCGCGGCGGCGGCCAGGCGCTCCTCCCCGACGGGCACGCGCGTTTCTTCCTTCTCGCCCTGGAAATCGATCACCGGCCAGCGTAATTCCCCGCCGTCGAGTGCGACGAAATCCGGCCGCGACGCCCACGTGGCGCCGTCCTCGTACTCCAGGAACAGGCAGAGCATCGCCCGGGGATCGTGGATCGCCCGGGTGTCGATGTGCGCGGAGCCGGAGGCGCGGTCGACAGGACGGGCCAGCGGCAGATAGAACGGGCCGCTTCGATCCTCCTCGAGCCCTTCAAACCAGCTCGGGTTCGCCCCCTCGTCGTCGACAAACGGCATCTTCCCGACCACGTCCATGCGCAGCGGGACGTCGGAGTCGAACGGAACCGCTTCGCCCCGGCCGTCGCGCAGCTCGATCCGGCGCAGCGGGACGGGCCCGGCCGCGACGGCGAACTCGACCTCCGCCGCGCACGGGTTGGTTTTGGGCCGCAATGTGAATTCGAGCGATGCGGGCGCGCGCACCTGGTCGAGGCGGACAAACTGGTTCATCGGCGTCGTCGGATGGTGGCGCCGCAGGCGGACGGGATTCAGCCCCCGGAACGCGCGCACACGTCCCGAGGCGTCCTCCGCATACACCACGGGCGTGAGGGAATGCACGCCCCGGAACGCGTCGCCCTCCGTCGGGATGACCGACGGGTAGACGACCACGGGTTCCGGTCCGGGTTCGGGTTCGGACGGGACACTGCGAAAGACCTCGCGGCCGGCGGCATCCTCGAAGGCGTAGACGACCTGCGTCCACGCCGAGGTCGCCGCCAGCAGGACCGATTCGATGCGAAGATCCTGTCCCCGCACCAGGCTCAACGGATAGCCGATCCAACGTTCCGGAGGCAGCGAGGCGGCGTTTCCCTTCCACGCCGCGGTCATGGCCCTGGCCAGGGCGCTGTAGGCGCCGCGGTTGAACCGGGTGGGTTCGATCTGGCCGTTCTCGCTGTAGTCGTCCCAGGAATAGAAGTACACCCAGTCCGGGTCGACCGTCATGTTGGCCTCCCACAGGCCGCGGAACTTGGCGGTCACCCGGTGGGGATTGAGAATGCCGGTATTCTTCCGGTAATAGCCGGGCCGTATGCCGACGATGACCGGTTCGTCCGTTTTTTCCCTCAACGTCTCGGCCAGCAGGCCGGCCCGGAAACGTTCCGTTTCCGGATCGGGCCAACCGAACCACCAGAAGGCGTTATCGACCACCTCCAGCATCCGGTCGATGTAGCCGTCTTCATTCCAATGCTCCGCGACGTATTCGTTTTCCCGCTTCACCATGTAATAGGTTTCGTTGACGACATATAGCGATTCCCGGAGCTCCTCGCCGAGCAGTCTCCAGACCACATCCAACTGGTCGGGGCCGAATCGAACGGCCGGTCCTTCAAGGTCGTCAAAAGGGTTCCAGAGAAATACAACCCGCTTGCCCCGGTAACGGAACCACCGGGGATGATCGCCGTAGTCTTCGATCATCTCCCGGAAGAACCCCGCCAGGTCCTCCAGGCCGTACTCCAGGGACCGGTTGACGGCGCAAATCTCCGGCGCGATCCGCACCGACGTGCCTTCGCAGGCGTCAAAACGCAGGCCGAGCGTGGAGAGGCCGGTGGTCGTGTCACCGCCCACCGGCGGCCTGTTGTTCCCGTAGAACACCGTTTGCGCGTTGACGTCGATGCCCGCTTCCTGCATGCGCACCATTTTCCGATGGGCCCCTTCCCGCCCCTCCAGGGTCGGATCCCAGTCCAGCGGGCGGTCGGCATAATCGAAGTCGGAATAATCCCGGTTATAGGGATAGCAGTGCATGGAGATCGTGAAGACGGTTTTCTCGGGGCGCACTTCGCCCGCCGCGGCCATGGGGACGCCCGCGGCAATGACCACGCCCAGTCCGGCGAATAAGAGGCAACCGGCGGCTTCACACATCATGCGCGCTACCCTCTCACATTTCCTGCGCGGGAAGTAACAGTCTTCACCGCTCAACGCGCCAGCTCGACGGTCATAATGCGGCCCCGCCCGACCTCCAGGCGGACCGCGCGGCCGTCATACTCCAGGCCGGCCGTCCGCTCGCCGGCCAGCGACACCGCGTGGGCGCCGGCAAAGTCAAATCCCGCCGTGAGCGTCGTCTGTATCGTGCCGCCGGTCGGATTGAAGACGCGCACCAGCACGCTGTCCCGGTCCGCGTCCTTGAGTACGGCGCTGAGCACGAGATTGGGATCGCCGATTTCCAGAAACGAAAAGACCGGCGGCAGCACACCCGTTTGCGGCGCGAACTGGACCGCCTTGAGCGGCTGGTTGAACGCCGCGGCGTCGCGGTACAGGTGATCTTCATGCCACGGGCGTGTATGCGGCAGCACGGCGTAATGGTGCGTCGTGCGGCCCAGCGACTGCGAACTCTCGTCGCCCGGGTATTCCATCCATAACCGGTTGTCACAGGGAATCCGCAGCGGCACGCCGCGCAGCAATCCCATGGCCGCCGTGCACGTCCCCGCCTCCTGCAGCACCTCGTAGTCCTTCGTCGCGCGCGACAACACCGCCAGGCCGGCCCGCGCCCCGGGATCGTGCAGGTCGAACCAGAGCTGGACCGGATGCCGGGCGAGCTCGTAGCTCAAGTCCGGCGTCGCCGCGTACTCCGTGACGCTGAAGGAGCCGTCGGCGCAGGTCGTTTTCGCGGTCAGCCCCGTCGGAAAACACACCTTGACCACGTGGTCGCGCGCCGTATTGTCCAGCGTGGTTTCCACGTCCACGCAGCGGCTATGCTTGCGGAGCCGAAGCCGGGTCACGACGCCCAGGTCGACGCGTTCGCGGCTGCGCCGCTGCGCGGCACGGTCGTAACGCGCCGGAACGCTGAGCGTGCGCCGGACCTCGAAGATGACCTCGAGCGGCCCGTGCCGCAGGCAGGCAATCTCGGCAGGCCGGCCTTCGGACGTGATTACCGCGTCCTGGTCCGGTGTATCGGCCATCCACATGTTGCCGCGGTCGCCCGCGTCCAGCAGGGTATCCAGCCGGTCGTATCGCCGGCCCGAGGCGTGCTCGGTCACGGCGAAGGACCCGTCCGGGTTGACGGACAGGGCAAGCCGGTCGTTGGCCGCCGAGCGCGGGCCGGTCAGCATATCCCCCGCCGCGAGGCGCGGCGCGTCCCAGTCGTCGTGCGGGTACGGATACTCGCGGCGCGCGGTCCAGGAGACCTTGTAGGTCCTGTGCCCCAGGGCCGGCACGTCACCCGCGTCGAACAGCACGTGCACACGCGTGCAGTAGAACGGC
>JAFGIZ010000077.1 GCA_016929365.1 Lentisphaerota bacterium | reverse complement strand
CCCGCTGCGTGCCGAATCCCACGTACCCGCCGGTCAGGGGCGTACCCGTGTCGGTGATATTGGTGGACCAGCCGTGGATCTTCTGGCGGACATCAAGCCGGAAACCGCCGTCCCCGTCGGACTCCGCGGCCAGCGTAATCCATGTATTGGCATTCGCTTCGGCAATATCGGCAAATCCCTCGAGCTTTATCCACGGCATAACCTCCGTCACCTTCGAGCCGTCCAGCTCGGGGGCCAGGCCGTCCGTAACCTCGTCCGCCGCATCGTACTTGAGCAGGCGAACCAGGTTGCTGTCGGCGCCCGCAATCTGCATGTACTGGAACAGGTAGCCGCTGACGTCCGTGTCGCTGTCGGACGCGGGCGTCCAGTTGAAGACCAGGCCGCCGCGTTTATCTTCGTTTACCAGCATGATCCCCGTTTCGACCCGGAACCCCCCGTCCCCGCAGCTTTCGTTCGTATGGAGACAGGCGGACTGGCCCGCGGCCCCGGAGTTGAATTGGACGGCGTCCCTAGCCGCCTCGTAAACGGATGCGCTCGATCCCGCATAGCCGGTTAGCGTAAACGCCTGCACCCGTATCCAGTCGGGACTTGTCACAATGTCCTCTTCATTCATGTAGGTCGTAAAATCGTCCTCGAACCGCTGCGTAATCCCGGCGGCCCGTCCCGCCGGCGCCGCCGCACAGAGCGCGGCAACGGCGCCACAGAACAACACGAAGCCGTAACCTGTTTTCATCGCGTGATCCTCCCTGCTTAACCGACCGTGACTGATGGTGTAACGTTATAATCTCAATCCGGCAACTCGAAGTCAAGCTCTTAGTCGTTCTTGCGCGCCTCGGCTTCCGATCGGCGGATGCGAGGCGAAACCTGTCGGAGGATCGTCCCGATGCAGCGGCCCCGGGGCGTCGCCGGGAGCCTCGTATCCCGGCAGGCAATACGGCGTCGGCCCGCCCAGCGTCTGCAACACGCCTTCCTTCACGAATCCCTCCGGCCGCCCTTCCAGCTCTTTCACGAGCCGCCGGCGCCAGGTTTGCAGTCGATCGCGCGCGTCCGGCTCGCCGGCCAGGTCGACGGCCTCCAGCGGGTCGCGCTCGAGATCGAAAAGCTGCTCCGTGCCGTACCCCGGCCACCACACGTACTTCTCGCGGCCGTCCGTGAGATACTGGATGCCGCTGCCCAGGCCCGAAATGCGTGAACACTCGCCGTGAAGGTATTCCCGCTCCAGCGCCTGCCCGCGCAGCAGCCCCATCAGGCTCAACCCGTCCACCGTCTCGGGAATCGGCGCGCCCGCGGCGTCGAGCACGGTCGGCATCAGGTCCATCAGTTCGACTGCTGTGTCGATCACCTGCCCGCCCGGCAGGTTCATCGAACGCGGCGGCCGGATAATCAGCGGCACCCGCGCGGAGGGTTCGTACGGCACCAGCTTGCCGAAGAACTGGTGATCGCCGGCCATCTCGCCGTGATCGGAGGTGAACATCACCAGCGTGTCCTCGGGAATGAGCTGCAGCAGGCGCTGGAGCTGGTCGTCGATGTAGGCAATCGAGGCGTAGTAGGCCGCCCGGAACTGGCGCAGCATCTCGGGCAATCCCTTGAAGCGCGACGCGCCGGCCATGTTCAGCGGGAACCCGGGTCGGCTCGCCTCGTACAGCTGCGACCAGTCGCTCTCGACGCTCTCCGGGATATCGAGATCGAGATAGCGCCGGTAATAGAACTCGGGCGGCGTACAGGGCGGATGGGGATGAAACAGGCCGACGTTGAGGAAAAACGGTTTGGTCGGATCGCGCCGGTCGAGAAAATCGATCGCCTGCGACACGCACCAGGCCGTGGGGTGCATGTGCTCGGGCAGATGCCACGGCCGCGCGTGCCACGAATTGCCCGATACGCCGTGCGCCCGTGCCGCGTCATCCAGCAGCACCCCGTGCCGGGCCAGGTAGCGCGCATGGTCGTTGGTCGCCAGGTTGTCCTGGCTTCCGGGCCCGTCGGCCAGGTCCATGCTGTGGAAGCCGTACAGCTTGCGCAGCGGCCACAGGTGCAGCTTGCCGGAGAGGTGACAGTGATAGCCGTTTTCGGCCAGCACGCCGGGCAGCGTCGGGCCCTCGAGATACGTGTCGTAGTTGAACACGACCCCCTGGTTGGCCGGCTTGCGGCCGGTCATGAACGTACGCCGCGCGGCGATGCAAATCGGGCAGGCGGTGTAGGCCGAGGTAAACCGCGCCCCCTCCTCCGCCAGCCGGTCGAGCGCGGGCGTCTGCACCACGGGGTGACCCGCGCACGACAGGCAATCCCCGCGCTGCTGGTCGGTCATGACAAGAAGCACGTTCATGGACTCTACTCTTCCTTGGTCACCGCAATGGCGTCAAGCATGAAGACGACGTTGGGCTCATTGTCGCGCGCAAAGTCGCGGGGTTTGTTCACCCGAATCTCCAGGCTGTGCTCGCCGGTTTCCAGGAATACGGGCTGCTGGCGCATCCAGTACAGGTCGTCGACCTCGCCCTTGCCGACCCCTTCGCTGCTCCAGGTCACGGGACTGTCGGCCTGGCTCACGGCCTGCCACGCGCCGCCGTCGATGCGGTAGTCCATGGGCGAGACCCAGGAATCCTCGTCGCTGAACCCGCCCACGGGCCACCCCGCAATCCAGATCCGGTAGGCGTTGTTTCCGACCACGTAGAAGCTGTAGCGATAGGTGAACCCGCCCTCGGGCATGTCCTTCAGCCAGAACCGCCGGCCGAAGGCCTTGCCCCCGTACAAACCGGGACGGTGGGTGATCTCGCCGCCGCTATGCTCCAATGCATCCTCGGCCTCGATGAAATACGTGGTGCCTTCCGGCCGGGGCGGCACCTTGCCGCGCACGGCGGGGCGCGTGACATCGGCGAGGATGGCGGTGTCGCGGACCGCGGCGGCACAGGCCGCCGCATCCATACCGACGGGCTTGGCAAAGACGAGATAGCGCGGCGCCGCGTCAAACGCCATGGCGGCATGCCCGCCGACGCGTTCCATCGACAGCCGCCCGCCCATCATGTCGCACCAGCTTCCGCCGGCCAGCACACCGTCCGCCGGGACCCGCAGGCGGCCCGCCGTGCCGCGCAAGCCCCGGGTCAACACGACCGTCACGTCACGCGCGCCGTCAAACACGTAGGCCCGGGCCGTATCATCGTCCAGCCGCACCTCCTCGACAAAGGCGCGATCTTCCAGCCGTTCGGTCATGTACGCGTACGCGGCATACCCCCACCGCGGCAAGCCGTCGTAACGCATCAGCCCGTTGCACCCATTGTAGCCCGGCACGCCCTGGTAGTCGTAGGGTGTGAAGTAGTACACGCGTTCAACCCCCATGGCTCTGGCCACGAGATGCATGCGAACCATGAGCTGGGCGACCTCGAGCTCGGACGTGCGCAGGGGGGGGAACTGGTACAGGGCCCGGTCGATGTAGGGGTCATCCTCGCAGGGCATCGATCCGCCGCCGCCTTCGGTCAGCCACAGCGGCGTATCGGCGGCGCCATGTTCAGCCATGATGCGCTGGATGTCCTCGATATAGGCGGCGACATACTCCTCGGGGTCGACCGCCCCGAAGCCGTAATAGTGGAACGATAAGACGTCCATCACGTTGGTCAAGCCGGCTTCCATGCACGGTCCCAGCAGGTTGTGAATGGAGCTGATGTCGTAGATCACGTTGTGGACCACGCGCATGTCCGGCGCGGCGTCCTTGACGGCCTCGTAGAAGAGGCGGAAATACTGCATGAACCCGGACACATCGCCGCCGGGCATGGGGATGTAGCTGTAGACCTCGTTTCGCGATTCCACGGCGGTCAGCCAGTCCCGGTTGGCCGCGGCCCACGCGCGCAACATGGCCTGCATCTCCGCCGGGGTACGCGGCTGGCGTTCGATGTGGCTTCTTCGCAAACGGGTCGCCACGCCGTCGATCCAGACCGGGTCCTGGTTGACCCCCACGAGCGTATCCAGTCCCCGCGGCTTCAACGTGTAACGCGCCCGCCGCGTGCCGGTCCATTCGTGACGGGTCGCGGGTTCGTCGCCGGGCGGCGGCGTCGCGTTAATCCACTGTCCCTGGTATTCGCGCGCCGTGCGCGCCCCGGCAGCCACAATGGCATCGCTGACGACACCGGGCCCGCGGTAGACATGCATGCCGAAAAAGCGGTCCTCGACGTCCGGCGGCACCGGCACGGGACGCTTGCGGATCACCGCCACCCGCAGCCACCGGCCGCGGTCCGTTCCCTCGATCTTGAAATCGCCGATGTAGTATCCCCTCTCCAACGCACCGAGGTCTATGGCGCGGCGAACGGTTTCACCCGGCGGCACATCCAGCGAGAGCGATCCGCGCTGCAGCGTTCGCCCGTCCCAGGCCGAAAAGACATACGGCACCGTTACCGCGCGCGGCGCGGCATCGCCGTTGCAGAGCGCCAGCACGGCCTCGACCCGCGGGGGACCGTCCGCCGCGCCGTATATGTTCAACGGCACCGGCGTCGTCACCCCCAGATCGAGCCCCTGCCTCGGCGCGTACGTGCCCGGATCCGCGCCGGGCTCGAGCTGCAAAGCGTCGAACCAGACCCGGCCCGCCTCCTGCCCCGCGCTGTCAATGAACAGGTTGACCAGCAGCCCCGGTGTCTCGTGGTACTGAAAGTCGGCCGGGATCCTGAGGACCACGCGCCGCCACGCGTTCGACACCGGGCGGAAAGGCGACGTCGAGGACGATCGGTAGAACTGCAGTCCCGAGGCACTCACGCCCAGCGACGCGCGCATACCGGCGTCCCCGCGCACGTACGCGCTGAGCACATACGGCCGGCCCGCGGCGACCCGCGCACCGGGCACCTGGACCCAGTACCCGCGATTGTCCACGGCGTCGCCGGACACGCGATACCCGATGCGCCGCGCCGCGGGCGTAACGGCCAGCCGCAGGCTGCGCGTGCCCTCGAACGCCGGCCCGTTTTCGACCACACCCGCTTCGCCGGACTCCCCGCCGATCCGGCCGAGGCCGATGTCACACTGCCCCAGCTCAAACCCGGAGTTGTGGAGCAGGTTCGTCGCGGCCGCGCTCCCGGCGCACAGCAGGCACCCCAGCGCGGCCCCCATGTAGATGAGGCGGCGGATACCCGTCATCTGACGACCAGCACCGAGCCGCGCGGCGGAATCTCGGCTTCGAAATTATCGAACCCCGCCGGCATCTCCTGAAGACTGCCGTCGAAACCGCGCTCCACGATCATGCCCACGTAACCGCCGTTCACCGCGTCCGTGTCCGTAACCTCCTCCACCCAGCGCCGGACGCCGTCCGTGGCGTACAACGTAAAGACGTTGCCTTCGCGGCGCGCATAGAGCGTCACGCGCTCCCGCGTCCCGTTATCGTCGCCCACCCCGTCCCAGACGCTGCTGGTGCGCACGGCCGTGAATTCCCTCAGCGGCGTCCAGTCGATGAGCACCGTGTCGTTCCCGCAGGAATCGGACGTTACCGCGTCCGAAGCGTTGACGTACTTGACGAACCGGATCGCCATGCCCGCCCCGTCCGTGAAGTCCGCGTCCGACGTCACGTTCAGCGCGTAGCCGCTGAACGTCCCGGCATTTCCGCCGAGCGGCTGCCAGTTCAGCGCCAGCCCGGCTGCGCCGCCGTTGCCGTGGCCGAGGGTCTCGATGTCCGCCTGGACCGCATACACGCGGCCGCAGGGCCGCGCGTCGTACAACGTGTGACAAAAGGCATTTGCTCCCGAGCCAATCTGGATAATCGCTCCGTCGTACGTCGTGTTCGTCGGGGTCCCGCCAAGAGTGTGATTGCGGGTGCCCTCGAAATACGTATCGCCAACATCAGTGTCGTCGCCGTTGACCCCCCGCGTCCAGTCCGCGTCCACATCGGCCAGGAAGTCCCACCGGGTATACGGATTCGGTTCGTTGAAATCGTTGCTGTAGGTCGGCTGCACCGGCGGCGGGGCGGATAACGTCATCTCGCATGCGAAGTTGTCAAACCGGACCCCCCCATAATTATCGTGATCCTCGTCCGGACCGTTGCCCCGCTGCGTGGCCATGCCGAGGTAACCGCCGCTCAACACCGTGCCGCTGTCGGCAACCGTCTGCGTCCAGTCGTTCGTGCCCTGGACGGCGGTGAGCACAAACGTGCCGCTGCCGTCCGAGGTGACGCCCAGGGTGACCGCATTCGTATCGTGGTTCAGGGTGTCGCCCACCGTGTCGAACCCGGCAAGATCGGTCCAGCTCAGCAGCTCGGATACGCCGGGCGCCGTCAGGAGAGGCGCGAGCCCCTCTGTACCGCCATCCACCTCCTCGTATTTCAACAACCGCACGGCGGCCTCCGCGCCGCTGCTGTTGGGATCGCCGTTGTAAAACTCGAAGAGGTACCCGCTTACGTTTTCGTTCGTATCGGCCATGGGCTGCCAGTGAAACGCCAGGCCGCCCCGCTGATCCACCCCACTCCCCTCAATATCGACTTGGGCATCGAAAATGGGGAGTTCCGCGAGGCCATGGTCATCGTACAGCATCACCCCGAAACCGCTATTGCCGCTATACACGGCAACGGCACCATCACCCCCGGAGCCGGTTCCGTTATCGTTAGGCACCAAGACGTCCGTATACGCGCTGTCGAGTACGTTCGAGAACGACAAGACACGCGTCCACGACACGCCGCCGGGATCGGCCGTGTTGGCGGATACCGATTGCCAGTTGGCGTAAATGCTCTTTGGAAACGCGTCGCTGAAGACCGTGGTCTGGGCGCCGCGCACCGTCAGGGCGCCGGCCGCGAGACCGACGAGAACCATCACGCTTCGTGTGTTCATCATGCTACTCCTTGTTTCTATTCTTTACAGCCCGCCCCGGCGGCGGTCCGACGGATCCGCCGTCCAGCCACCGCCCCGGAATGTCCACGCACCGCGCTTCCTCCGGCCATTCGTCCGGCGCTTCGATAAGACTCAGCAAACGCTGCGCGGCCAGGCGGCCCACGTCGCCCGTGCCTTCGCCGCAGACCATGCCCGCCAGGGGCGGACTGAGATAATGCTGCAGATCGAGGCTGCCGCTGCCCAGGTACGACGCGACCGAGACATCGTGCCCGATCCGCAGGCCGCGGCGCCACGCCGCGCGGTATACCCCGGCCGCCAGGGCCGGACTGCTCGTGATGACGGCCGAGGGCGGATGATCTCCGTCCAGCCACGATTCAATGTGGTCGGCCGCCCCGTCGACATCGGTTTCGCCCGTTTCGATACCGCCCATAATCTCAGCCTTCAAACGGTCTGCGGCGCGGACGCCGGCTTCATCCATGGCGTGCCGCCACCCTTCCTCGCGCTGATGGTCCGAATGCGACGGCGAGGTAAAGGCGATGAAGGCCACGTTGCGATGGCCGAGCTCCAGCAATCGCCGTGTCATTTCATAGCCGCTTTGTTCATCCGCGCCGCGAATGACGTCGCAGGGCACGCCCTCGATGGGGCGCGACATGATCACCGTGCGAATACCGCGCTTGCGCAGCTCGTCGAGATGCCCGGCCGCGGCGTCGTCCCGCGCCGGGAACAGCAGGACGCCGTCCACCTGCCACATCGCCGCCTGGGAGATGGCCTCGTATTCGAGATCGGTGCGGCGCTCGCTGTTGAGCAGCAACACCCGGTAACCGCGCCGGCGCAGGACCCGGCAAGCCGCCTCGATAT
>JAFGIZ010000076.1 GCA_016929365.1 Lentisphaerota bacterium | reverse complement strand
CGGAGGGCGCGCGGTTCGAATGCGACGTGCTGGCCGAAACCCTCGCGCGCAGCAGCCTGGGGGCGAAGACCGCCGGGGCGCCGGTCAATCTCGAACGCGCGTTGCGCGTCGGAGACCGGGTGGGCGGGCACTTCGTGGCGGGGCACGTGGACGGGACCGGGCGGGTCGCGGCCGTGGAGCGGGCGGGATCCGACTGGGCGCTGCGGGTGGTCTGCGACGGGATGTTGACGCGCGAGATGGTGCCGAAAGGATCGGTGGCGTGCGACGGGGTGAGCCTGACGGTGACCGCCCTGGACGCGGACGGGTTCACGGTGCACGTCATTCCGTTTACCTGGACGCACACGACGCTGGGTCGTCTTGGGACAGGTGCAGCGGTGAATATCGAGACGGACATGATCGGCAAGTACGTGCGGCGGATGCTTGCGCGGCAAGGCGACGCGGGCGGTGTCGACCGGGCCCTGCTGGAGCGGGCGGGGTTTGTGTAAGCGTGCGGGGGTGTGGGCGCGCGGGAAGGCTCCGGGGGAGTGTTGGGCCCGCACTGCGTCAAGCCAAGGGGAACGTTGACAGGCACGGGGGTGTGGGTTAACGTAGCGCTTTTTGTAACGGGAAGGAAAGGCGCATGGCGACGATGGTGGAGCGGCTGCTCGCGGTGCAGGAGCACGACCTGCGCATTCGCGCGATGGAGCGCGAGCAGCGTGACATCCCGGCGCGCCAGGAGGAGGAGCGCGGACGCCTGGAGCAGCACCGGGCCGCGTTGGCCGAGGCGCAGGACGCGCTGAAGGCGAAGCAGGCGGACGTCAAGGCGCTGGAGCTCGAAACGGACGCCGGGCGCGGGAAGATCGACAAGCTCCGGCGCCAGCAGCTCGATCTCAAGACGAACAAGGAATTCAAGGCCATGGACCAGGAAATCGCGGTGATCGAGGCGGAGATCGCGCAGGTGGAAGACCGCGAGCTGGTTCAGATGGAGGAAATCGAGCGGCTGCGCGGCAAGGTGGAAACCCGGCGCCGGGAGCTGGCTGCAGAGGAGGCGGCGGTGAACGACGTCGTCGCGGAACTGGACCAGCGCGCCGCGGGCCTGGAGGCGCGTCTGGGAAAGGCGCGCGCCGAGCGCGCCGTTGCCGCGGCGGATGCCGACCCCGAATGGCTGGCGCGGTACGACCGTATTTTCGAGCGCAAGGAGCCGGCGCTGGTCGCGCTGGAAGACGGGATCTGCGGGGGGTGCCACATGAAGCTGCCCCCCGCCGTCGCGCACGACGCCCGCCGCGGCGATCGAATGGTCAGTTGCTCCTACTGCCAGCGTCTGCTATATTAGGAGCCGGCTTGGGGAGCGGATCGGTCGCTCGTCTTCGCGCTCCGGCTCCGGCGCGGCAGGAGGCCGTGCCGGCGCGCGGCGCGCGGGGACGGGAGGAAAGTCCGGACTCCGCAGGGCGGGACGCCCCGTGAAAACGGGGGCTTCTCCGGCCATACCGGGGAAGACGGCAGTGCCACAGAAAACAAACCGCCCTTCCGGGTCGAACCCGCGAGGGGTAAGGGTGAAAAGGCGGTGTAAGAGACCACCGGGCCGCGCCGTAAGGCGGGCCGCACGGTAAACCCCGTCCGGAGCAAGGTCGAATAGGAAACGAGAGGCTGCCCGCCTCGTGCCGGGGCGCCGTACGGCGCGGCCGGTGACGTTTCGGGTTGACCGCAAAGATAAATGACCGAGCCCGCCTTCGGGCGGGCAACAGAATCCGGCTTATGAGCTCCTCAAGCCGATACACGGAATGGCTGCCGCGGGCAGCCGCGCTGGCGGCGGCGCTGGCGTGCGTGGCCGGAACCTGGCTGGCGCTGCGCGCCCTGGATTTGCCGTCTGCGGACACCGCCCCGGCCCCGGGTCCGGCGGTCCCCGCCTGGGCGGCGCCGGGGGACGCCGCGGGGGCGGACTGGTCGGTCTTCCGCGGGCGCGGCGGGGGGGACGATGCCGACGCCGCGGCCGGCGCCTTGTCTTCGCGTTTTCGACTGGCCGGAACGTTCTTCGCGTTCGAGGCGGAAGCGGGCGAAAGCCGCAAGGCGATCCTGGACATCCTCGGCAAGGGCATCCAGGCCATCGTCGCCGAGGGCGACACGGTCGACGGGGTCGAGGTGGCCCGGGTCTTCCGGGAAGGCGTGGTCCTGCGCGAGGGCGCCCGCGAGGAGCAGCTCTGGCTGAGCTTTTCGCAGCGGGGCGGGTCCCGGGAGGCCGCGGGCGGCGGGCCGGGAGAAGCGGGCGGGCCCGACGCCGGCGCGGCGGACCGGTTCGGCGGGCGGCGGATCGGACCCAACCGCTGGGTCTTCAGCCGCGCTGCGCTGATGGATTATTACCGCGAGCTGATGGACGATCCGGAGCGCCTGGTAGCGGTATTCGATTCGCTGAAGCCGTTGTACGACGAGGACAACCGGATTTCGGGCTATACGCTGGGCGTCGAAGGCGAAGAGACGTTCTTCGATGCCGTGGGGTTGCGGGAAGGGGATATCGTGCGCAGCGTGAATTCGATGAAGATGACGAACCGCCGGCGGGCGGAGTACTTCATCGAAGAGTTCGTCAACGACCGGGCCAACGCGTTCGTGCTGGATGTCGAGCGGGACGGGACGCAGGAGAAGCTGATTTACCAGGTCCGGTAGAACCGGCGGAGCGCGTTGCGCCACCCCCGGGCCGCCCGCGGTTGTTCGGTCTCCGTTCCGCGCTTTACGGGGCGGGTTGCTCCAGCTTTTTGAGCTTGGGCGCGATGACGGCGCGGCAGTACGGGGCGTTGGGGTTGTTCCGGTAGTAATCCTGGTGGGACACCTCGGCGCGGTAAAACGGGCCCGCGGGTTCGATCTCGGTGACGACGGGGGACTCGTACGCCCCGGACGCCTCGAGGGCGGCCCTGGAACGTTCCGCGGCTTCTTGTTGCGCGTCGGAATGGGTGAAGATCGCGGAGCGGTACTGGGTCCCCGTGTCCGGCCCCTGGCGGTTGCGCGTGGTCGGGTCATGGGCGCGCCAGAACAGGTCGAGCAGGGCTTCGTACGTGACCCGGTTGGGGTCGAAAGTGATGCGGACCGCCTCGGCATGTCCGGTCGTGCCGCGGCACACGTCCCGGTAGGTCGGATCCGGGGTGGTGCCGCCGGTATAACCGGAGACCGCCGACAGCACGCCGTCCAGCCGTTCGAAGACGGCTTCGATGCACCAGAAACAGCCGCCCGCGAAGGTGGCGACCTGCGTGGACGACGGGGCGGCGGCGGGTTCGTCTCCGGACGCCGGCCGGAAATCGAGAGCGGCGGAGTTGATGCAATAGCGCAGGCCGGTCGGCGGGGGGCCGTCGGGGAAGACGTGGCCGAGGTGGCCGCCGCAGCGGGCGCAGACCACTTCCGTGCGCCGCATGCCGAGCGAATGGTCGGGCTGTTCGCGCACGGCGCCGGAGGCGACCGCCTGCGAGAAGCTGGGCCAGCCGCAGCCGGAGTTGAACTTTTCGTCGGACGCGAAGAGCGCCTGGCCGCACGCGGCGCAGACGTAAGTCCCCGCGGCGCCATGGTGCAGCCAGGCGCCGGTGCCCGGGCGCTCGGTCGCCTTGCGGCGCAGGACCTGGTATTGTTGCGGGCTCAGTT
>JAFGIZ010000075.1 GCA_016929365.1 Lentisphaerota bacterium | reverse complement strand
GCACCGATTCCGGCATCCCGTCCGTCCGCAGATTGCGGTAGACCGCCTCGCTGATGAACGGGATGAAGGGCGCCGCCACTTTCGAAAACGTCAGCAACAACCCGTAGAGCGTGTGATACGCCTGTGCCTTGTCCGCGTCGTCCCGGGATTTCCAGAAACGCCGCCGGCTGCGCCGGATGTACCAGTTGGTCACATCTTCGATAAAGGCGACAAACGGCCGCACGGCCCCCTGCAGGTCGTACGCGTCCAGGGCCGCGGTCACCCGGTCGATCAACCCTCCCAGCACACTGACCGCCCAGCGGTCCAGCACATTGTCCGAAGGCGGATCCTCCGCCGCGGGTTCCGGGCTCCAGCCGTCAATGTTCGCGTACGTCACGAAGAAGCTGTAGGCGTTCCAGAGCGGAATCAGGATGTGCCGCGTCAGATGCTGCACGCCCTTCTCCGCAAAGCGCAGGTCTTCGGCCCGCACCACGGGCGAATGCATCAGGTACAGGCGCAGCGCGTCGGCCCCGTATCTCTCGATCACGGCCGACGGCTCCGGATAGTTCTGCAGACGCTTGCTCATCTTGCGTCCGTCCTCCGCGAGCACCAGGCCGTTGACCACCACGTTGCGAAACGCCGGCCGGTCGAATAGCGCCGTCGACAGGACCATCAGCGTATAAAACCAGCCCCGCGTCTGGTCCAGCCCTTCGGCAATGAAATCGGCCGGAAAATGCTTTTCGAAATGCGCCTTGTTCTCGAAAGGATAATGCGCCTGCGCGTACGGCATCGCCCCGCTCTCGAACCAGCAGTCCAGCACCTCCGGCACGCGCTTCAGCGGCGGGCCGCCCCGCTCGGAGGGAATCTCCAGCGCGTCCACGAAATGCTTGTGGAGATCGGTCACCGCCGCGCCCGTCCGCTCCGTCAGCTCGGCAATCGAACCGACGCACACCGTCTCCGTTCCATCCGCCGAACGCCATACCGGCAACGGAGTGCCCCAGTACCGGTTCCGTGAAATCGCCCAGTCGCGCGCGCCCTCGATCCACTTTCCGAAACGGCCGTCGCGCAGGTGCTCCGGCACCCAGCGAATGCCGCGGTTCGCGGCCGCCAGGCGTTCCTTGATCGCCTCGACCCGCACAAACCAGGTGGAGACTCCCCGGTAAATCAGCGGTGTGTCGCAGCGCCAGCAGTGCGGATAACTGTGCAGCACGGTGCCTCGGTGGACCAGCGCCCCGCACTCCTTGAGCCGCTGCATGATCGGCCCGTCCGCGGCTTTCACGGGCTGCCCCGCGTACTCCGGCACCGCCCCGGTAAAGCGTCCCTCCTCGTCCACCGGACAGACCGTGGGCACGCCCTGCGCAGCCCCCACACGCGCATCGTCCTCGCCGAAGCCCGGCGCCACGTGCACGATCCCCGTTCCCTCCTGCGTCGTCACGAAATCGCCCGCGATGAGGCGGAAGGCCCCCTCCGCCGCCCGCTCGGCGAAATACGGAAACAGCGGCTCGTATGTCCGGCCCAGCAGGGACCGGCCCGGCACCTCCTCCAGGGCGTCATAGCCCGCCGCATCGGGGTAGTAGACCGGCACCCGTTCTCTGGCCAGGTAATACACGTTGTCCCCGTCCCGTACCCGCGCATACACGAGGTCCGGATGCACCGCCAGCGCCATATTCGAGGGCAGCGTCCAGGGCGTCGTCGTCCAGGCGAGGAACCAGGCGCCCGGCTCGTCCGCCGCCCGGAAACGGATCGTGACAGCCGGGTCCGTCACCTCGACGTAGCCCTGGTTTGTCTCAAAGTTCGAAAGCGGCGTCGCGCAACGCGGACAGTACGGCAGCACCTTCTGCCCTTCGTAGATCAAACCCTTGTCCCACAGAGCCTTAAAAACCCACCAAATCGACTCCATGTAGGCGGGATCCATCGTCTTGTAATCCCGGTCGAAATCAACCCAGCGCCCCATGCGCGTGACCGTCTTGCGCCATTCGGCCGTGTGCCGCAGTACAATGCTGCGGCATTGCTCGTTGAAGGCGTCCACGCCCAGGGTTTCGATATCGCGCTTGCCGCTGATATTCAGACTCTGCTCGACCTCGTACTCGACCGGCAGGCCGTGACAGTCCCAGCCGAACCGGCGGTCAACGTAGAAGCCGCGCATGGTCTGGTAGCGCGGGATAATATCCTTGATCGTGCCGGGCACCAGGTGCCCGTAATGCGGCAGCCCCGTCGCGAACGGCGGCCCGTCGTAGAACACGAACTCCGGACGGCCACGCCGCGCCTCCAGCGACTTCCGGAACACGCCGTTGGCCGCCCAGAACGCGAGAATGTCCTCTTCGTGCCGGGCAAACGCCGGCGTCCCGTCTACCGGTTTAAAACAGGCCTTCATGACTCGATCGTGCGCACCCTACCCCACGCCCCCCGCCAAAGCAAGATTCTCCTCGCCCGCACCCCGGGCCGGCAGCACGCCCCCGCGCCGCGTCCCGACGCCCCAAATGGCGCTTGTGCCGCACCAGATGCTCTCTTACAGTAATCCCATGAAAACATTCCTGCGATGCCTCGGACCAGGCCTGATCATGCTGATTCTCGCTTCATCCGCACGCGCCGGCAACCACGCGATCGCCGTCGGCGGACGCTACTACAACGAACACTCCGAATTCGAGGAACTGCCCTACGGCGACGGCGACATCGGCTACGGCCTCGCCTATGCCTATCACGACGCCGCCGCCTTCTGGCAGGTTGCCGCCGTCTATACGCCCGACGTGACCGGCGCCGAAGGGGTTGACTATACCCTCACGCCCCAGATCAATCTCGTCCTCAAGGACCGCCTCTGGCGCGCCGGCGTGGGGGCGCTTTGCACCTACCTCAGCTTCGACTCCGGCGAGGACGACTGGACCGACGTGTACTGGCAGCTTATGCTCGGCATCGGCCTGCCGGTTTTTGGCATGCAGCTCGAAACACAGGCGTTCTACCTGATGGAAAGCTGGAGCGATATCGACGCCTTCGACGT
>JAFGIZ010000012.1 GCA_016929365.1 Lentisphaerota bacterium | reverse complement strand
GTCTGGACTTCCTTCCAGTACCCCTCGCGGGCCGCGCCGCCCGTGTCGCGCGGGGCGCCTTCCTTGAGCGCGCCGTCCGGTTCGCGGGCCTTCCGGGGCGGAACCCAGACCCGTTTGGTGGTGACGGGCGCCTTGTTCCAGGCTTCGAGCAGCCCCGCGTTGTCTGCGTGCCACGCGTCCATGCGCCCGGTCCAGGCGGCGTCGTCTTCGGCCGTGTAGCCCTTTTTGACCCGCGGGGCGCCGTCGCTGATGATCAAAATCGTATCCGCGCCCTGCTCGAAGGCGCCGGTGAGAGCCAGGTCCAGCCGCGTGGTCCCCCCGTAGGCGCGCAGGCCGATGCCCCCGGCCCGGATATTGCCCTGCGACAGGCCCCAGTTGCCTTCGGTGTTGAAGGGCCGCAGGAACTGCTTGGCCTGCCCCCGCGTCTCGTCCGTCACGTTGACCATGGCGGGCGTCATCGACCGCGCGGCGTCGGCAAAGACGATCATGTTGAACAGCGACCCGTCCGCCAGCGCGTCGATGACCTCCTCGACCCGCTGCTTGACGCGCAGGTAGCCGGCCGGCCCGCCGCGTTCCGCTTCGACCATGCTGACCGATACGTCCACGAGAATCGCGATGCGTTCCCCGCGCGCTTCGAGTCCGAAGAAATTGACCGTCGACAGACCCAGTCCGAACCCGCCGCTGCCGTAGCCGTCGCCCAGGCCGGCCCCGAGCCCGCGGCCGGAGACCGGCTTGAACTTGGGCTGAAACGTCGTGTGGATCAGCTTGGGGTCGACCTTGATCTCGGGCAGGGCCAGTTCGGATACCTTGAGCGACACCACGCGGGGCAGCATGGCCGGGCGGCTGGAGCTGCGCTGCGCCTCGCGGACCTTGACGCGGTGCTCGAGCTTGCGGGGCTCGTAGGTGCGCACGGGGGGCGGCGTTTCGAACATCGTGGCGTTCTCCCGGATGTCGCGCATGATGACCACGCCGCCGAAGACCAGCAGACCCACGACGTGTACCGCCAGGCTGCCGAAGAAAACCCAGGCCAGGATGCGCCGCCGCCGCGCGGAGAGCCGCGCGAACCCGAAGCCGGAGAGCCATGTCGCGCTGCGTTTCATTCCGCGGATGCCGTAAACGTCACGTTTTCGATGTCTGCCGCCGCGCAGGCGTTGAGGACGTCGATCACGCGCTGGTGCGGCGTTTCATCCTCGGCCCAGATCGTGATCATCGCCTTGTTCCCGGCCGCGCGCGAGGCGGCCCTGTAGCGGGCAAGCGTATAGACGAGCTCGGGCAGCTCGCGCGTGTCGGCCGAGCCGAATTCCCGGCCGTTCAGAAAAACGCGCCCGGCCCCGCGCACTTCGACGATCTGTTCGTCGGGCATGTCGACCGAGACGGCCTGCCGCAGCATGCCCGGCAGGCGGATGCCCAGATCCCCCTCCGACTTCACCAGGCTCGCGGTGACCATAAAGTAGATCAGCAATAGAAACACCATGTCGATCAGGGGGGCGATTTCCAGGGCCGGGCTCTCTTCCTGGGGCAGGGGGGCTTTCACGATTCTCCCGGTATGAAGGCGCCGAAAATGAAATCGTCGATGCCGAGCTCGCCCATGGCGTTCATCACCCGGCGCACGTGTTTGTGGGGCGCGTTCCGGTCCGCGCGCAGGTAGATTGTGACGTCGGGCACGCGCGCCTTGTATTCGGTCACGAGGGCCTTCAGCGCGTCGAGCGTGACTTCCGTGTTGCCGCCGAAGAGCCGGCCGTCGGCGGTGATGTTGACGGTCAGCCGGTCGGGCCGTTCCTTCGGCACGACGGCTTTCCCGGCGACGGGAATCTCCAGCTCGACGCTTTGCACCGTGCTGAGGTGCGACGCGCACATGAAGAAGACCAGCAGCAGGAACACCATGTCGATCATGGGGGCCATGACGAATTTGGCGTCGTTGTCCGGCGGAAGCACAATGTTCATCGCCCGTAACTCCCGGTCAGGTCGCGGCCGGCCCGGCGGGGGCGTGCGCCTCCCGGCGCGAACGGGCCACGAGGTGGTGGGTCAGGTTGCCGGTCACGCGGCCGAGCCGGGTGACGTTCGACGTGTAGCGGCTGCGCAGGTAGAAATACAGGAACATCGCGGGAATCCCGATCAGCAGCCCCGTGGCGGTGGTGACCAGCGCTTCGCCGATATCCGAGGCCAGCACCTCCGGTTTGCCCATGGCGCCTTTGCCGATCTTCTGGAACGCCTTGATCATGCCGCTGACCGTACCGAGCAGGCCGACCATGGGGGCGATCTGGGCGATAATGGAGAGGTAGCTGATGGTCTTGAGGCCGGCGCCGGTTTCTTCGACCGCGGCTTCTTCCATGGCCTTTTCCATGGCGGGCACGTCGAGGAGGCCGTCGCTCACGCGGGAGAGGCCGGCGCCGACGACATTCGTAAGCAGGCCCGGGTTGGCGTCGCAGAGCGTGCTGGCGCTGTCCAGGTCGAGCGCGTCGAAATGTTCCTGGAGCCTGGGCACCAGGTCGGGCATGAGCATGTTCCCGGCGCGTACGGTAATGAACCCGTACACTGCCAGGGCGATCGTCGCCACGGAGAGGAAGCCGAGCGGCCACATCAGGAGGCCGCCCTGCTTGAGCAGGGTCCAGAGACTCGTGGCGGTTTCGGCGGGGGCGCCGGCCGCGGCTTCCTGCGCCGCGGCGGCAACCAGCATGCCGGCCCAGCCCAAAGCGAGCGCGGCGATCAATCGGGTTCTGTTCATTATTCCGTTTCCTCCTCTTGCAGGGCGTCTTCTGCGGCCAGGAGTTCCCTGGCCCTGGCGTTCATGTCTTCCTTGAGACCGAAAAAGACCGTTTTGATCGGAACCGGTTCTTCCGCGTCCGTCAAGCCCCGGTCCAGGATCGCGGCCAGGCGCCGGCGGGCGGTTTCCGACCAGTCGGTGCCGGGGAACACCGACGCGACTTCGACGTACACATCGCGGGCCCGGTAGGGGTTGCCGATGCTTTCGTAGGCGCGGGCGGCGGCGAGCAGGGCGTCGGGGAAGGTGTCGATATCCTTGGTTTCGAAAGCGGCGGACTTGACCGCCGCGTCGAGGGCGGCGCGATGGGCTCCGGCCTCGAGGGCCGCCTGGGCGCGGGCGAGCCAGTAGAGGCCGTAGGCCGCGTCGCCGGGCAGCGGTTCCTCCGCCGCCTCGAGTGCGGCGGCGGCTTCGGCGGTTTTGCCGAGGGCCAGCAGGCACTGGGCCGCCTTGAGCTCGGCCAGGGCGCCGACCGGGCTGAAACGCGCCGCGGCGGCCTGGGTCAGGATGCCGTAGGCGGTCTCGAACTGTTCCCGGACGAAGGCCTCCTGTTCCGGGGTTTCGGCCAGGTCCGCCCGGCGCGCCGCGGCCCGCATGAAGCCGTCGCCGGCCCGGAGCGCCGGCTCGGCGGCGTCGTTGGCGGGCAGGTCGAGGTAAGGCAGGGCGGGGCGGACGGCGGGCAGCAGGCGGCGCGCCGCCCCTAGCCAGTTGCGCCGGCGCAGGTCCCGGAAGACCTCCGTTTCGTCCAGCTCCAGGTCGAAACGGACCGCCTCGATCCGGTCGACCTCGATCGCCGAGCGCGCCCCGACCGCGTCTTCGCCGACGGTAAACAGGACGCGGCCGGGCGCGCGGCCGACCAGGGTGACCGTGCGTTCGGCGCCCTCGACCGTGACGGCGGCGGTCACGGGAGCGGTCTGGACGAACGTGTCCGGCGCGTCGGGCGCGCCGGCGGGCGCCGCCAGGGCGCACAGCGGCACGAGCCAGGCCGCGAGGCCGGGCCGCGCGAAACGGCGGGACGGGGCGTGCTTCATCCGTCGAGCTCCTTCAGCAGGGCGCGCGCGTGATCCGCCTCGGGCAGCGCGGCCAGCTCCCGGTCGGCCAGCATTTCCTGCAGCACCTCGCGCGCCTTGGCGTTCTGGTAGAGCGCCCGCAGGCATTCGGCCCGCCGGAGGTAGGCCCGCGCGGCCCAGGCGGTGTAGTGGCCGTACAGCAGGTATATGCGTTCGTAGTACGCGGCCGCTTCGAGCGGGTTGCCCCGTTCGCGCGCGCATTCGCCCCGGCCGTAGAGGGCGGCCGGCCAGTGCGTGCGCCAGGCCCGCACCCCGAGCACGGCGCGGTAGCGCGCGTCGGCCTCGTCGAAGCGCCGCAGGCGCCGGTAGACGTCGCCCAGCAGCATGAGCGCCTCGGCCGCTTCGGGACGGGTGGCGTGGACGCTGCGGACGGTTTCGAGGTGCGCGATCGCGGCGTCGTAAAGGGCTTGCCGTTCGGCGTGATCGGATGCGGCTTCGGCCCCCGCGGCCGCGCGGCGCCCCAGGAGCATGCGGGCCTCGAGCGCGGTGTCGGTCTCGGGGAAGGTCTCGAGCGTGTAGGCGGCGACGGTTGCGGCGAAGTCCTCCCGGCCGCGCGCCAGCGCGCGGTCCAGCATGGTCTCCAGCACGGCGGGGCCGGCGTACGGCAGGTTGTCTTCCCGGAGCAGCTCGTCCGTAAGGCGGGCCCTGGCCGCCTCCGAGCGGTCGGGATCGTAGAGCATGACCCGCTTCAGGCGGAGGATCTGGACGCGGTCGTCCCGGCGCTTGGCGGCCTCGAGCCGCTCGCGCAGCTCCGCCCACGCGGCCGCCGCGGCGGCGGGCTCGGCGGAACGCGTGCGGCCAACCCACTCGTCGAGGATCATGTCGATCCCCAGGGCGCCGCGGTCGCCGCCGTACTTCGCGACGGCGGCGCTGTAGTAGCGCAGCGCGCCGGCCTGCTCGCCGCTGTTCCAGAGCGCCGCGCCGATCCAGTAGACGGCCTGGGGAATGTTGGCCCCTTCGCGCCGCTGCTTGAGATAGGCGGCGAAATGACGGCGCAGCGCGTCGTACTGCCCGGTCTCGTACAGGATGCGCCCGCACTGGAACGCGCTGTGGTTGTAAAGCTCGATGTTGAGGTTGGGGTCGTCCATGGCCTGCCGGTAGAAGGCCGTTGCCGGGTCGAGCCGGCCGAGCGCGCCGGCGATATCGCCGCGCATCATGAGCGCTTCGCCGGCGACGCGGCTGCCGGGCCGGGCCTCGAGAAACGCGGCCAGGCGGCGGTCGGCCGCCTCGAACCGGCTCTCCCCGTAGTCGCAAACGGCCCGGCGGAAGGCGGCGGACTCCGCGTAACGGGACTCCGGGTACTGTGCGAGAACGGTGTCGAACGCGCCGGCGGCGTCTTCGTACCGCTCGTCGAAAAGCAGGGCCATCCCCAGCCAGTAGTGGGCCTCGCCGGCCAGGTCGCTGCCCGGATACGCGGTCAGCAGGGTCCGCAGCCGGTGCGCCGCGTCCGCGAACTGCTCTTCCATGAAATGGGCGTAGCCCAGGAGCAGCAGGCATTCGGCGCCCGACTCGTGCCGGGGCGCGATATCGAGCGTGCGGGTGAGATGCTCGATCAGCGCGGGCCAGGCTTCGAGGCGGGCATACAGTTGTCCCATGGTCAGGGTCAACGGATCGAAAAAGGCGCCGGCGGGATAGGCCTCCATGTAGCGGTTGCCGATCTCGAAGGCCTCGTCGAGCGGCTCGATCTGGGTGGAACAGACGAAGGCGAGGTAAAGCGATTCTTCCGCAACAGCCGCGGGCGCCGCTTCGTACAGGTACAGGAACAGTTCGCGGCCTTCGCGGTAGCGCCGCAGTTCCATGTAAGACCGGGCGATGCGCGTCTGGAGCTCGATGTCATAATTGTCGATCGCGTTTAGCGCCTCGAGCTCGGCCTCCAGTTCCCCGATGCTCTCCTGCACGCGCATCAGGCGGCGGGGATCGCCCGCGGAGCGCTTGAGCCGGTCCGCCAGGGACTCGAGGCGGGCAAGGTATTCGCGGCTGCGCCCGGTCAGCACGTCGTGCGGATAGACCAGCCGGTAGATCCACAGCGCGTCGCGGTAGAGGTCGTCGGCGTAGAGCAGGTCGCCGGCCTCCAGGGCCGCGACGTTGTAGGCCACGGAGCGGGAGGCGAAGGAGTCGGGGCGCAGGAGGTAGGGGACCAGCGGGTAAATCTTTTCCAGCTCCATGCGCTTGAGGTAGGCCGTGGTCAGCAACGTCGCCGCCCAGTTGCGGCGCATCAGGTCCGGGGCGAGCCGGTAGACGGCTTGCAGGGGTTCCACGGCGGCGGCCCAGTCGTCGGCCGCCAGGCGGCAGCGGGCCAGCCCGGCGTAGACGTCGCACTCGAGCAGCCGGTTGAAGGCATAGCGCTTGAGGGCCGCCTGGTAGGCCGCCGCGGCGTCCCGGAGCCGGCCCCGGAAACGCAGCGCGTCGGCGCTGTACAGCGCCGCCTTGGCCGCGTAGCGGCCGTTGCGGTACTTGCGCAGGTACGCGTCGAACACCGCCTCGGATTCCGCGAACTGCCCGCTGAAAAAATGGGCGACCCCCAGCTTGAAATAGACGCCTTCCATGACCGCTACCGTCCGGTCCGTGGTGCTGTCGCCGAGCATGTCGACCAGTTGCCGCAGATCGGGCACCGCGCCCATGTAGTCGCCGTGCGCCAGTTTCTCATTGGCGCTCTCGAAAAGACTGTGCGCGCTGACCTGGGCGCGTGCGGGCAGGGCCGCGAGCAGGGCGCCGAGCAGGCCGGCGGTCAGCAGGCCGCGGATACGGGACACCTTCACCCCGGAAGCCTAGGAGATTGTCAGGGAGGCGTCAATCTGACAAGCTGGCGCGGTATGAAGGGCATGGCGCATTTTGCGGTGGGCGCGGCCGTCGCCTCGTGCTTTCCGGAGGCGGTGCGAGCGGCGGCGGCGGGCCATCCGCTGTATTTCCTGGCGGGCGGGATAGCCGGGCTGCTCCCGGACACGCTGGATGTGTGCATCGCGCGGTTGCTGTGCCGGCATGATATCGAGGTGCAGCCGGATCCGAAGCGCTTCGCGGCGCAGCCGGCGGCGGAGGCCGTGGCGCTGGCGATCGACCGCGCGGGGGCGGCGGGCCGGCCGGTGCGGATCAAGCTGAACACCGTGCGGCTGGGGGCGGACCGCTGGCGGCGGTACACGGTCCGGTTCGACCCGGCCGCGGGCCGGGTCGCGGTGCGCGAGGGGCCCGAGGTCGACGGCGGGGGCCGTCCGTACGCGGGCACGGGGCCCGGCCGCGGGCGGAACGGCGACGCCGCCACGGAACGGCCGTTCCGGATCGAGTACGAGGCCCTCACCGCGATCGACGCGCGCGACGGGCCGGTCTTCGAGATGGCGCCCGGCGCGGACGGGCGGGTGGCCGTGCGGTTCAATCCCTGGCGCCGGCGCTGGTCGCACAGCCTGGTGCTGGCGGCGGCCGCGGGGCTGGCGGCGGGGTTGCTGTGGAATCCGTTGGCGGGCCTGATCGCGGGGCTGGCCTGGGCGGCGCACGCGCTGGTCGACCAGCTCGGCTATCTGGGCGGCAACCTGTGGTTTCCCTTTACGCGCCGCCGGACGCCGGGCCGCGGCCGCTGGCATTCCGGCGACGCGGCGGCCAACCTGGGCTGGGTCTGGTTCTGCGGCCTGCTGGTTTTCTGGAACCTGGCGCGCTTCGATCCGGCGGGGCCGGTTGCGCTGAACCCCCTGCGGCTGCTGGTCGCGGGGTTCGTGGCCCCCCTCGTCGCGGTGCGGCTGGCGGCGCGGGCGCGGGACGGGGCTGACGGGGCGGCATGACGGTACATGCTAAAGCGTTCGAGCTGGACGCGCCTTTTGCGCCCGCGGGCGATCAGCCGGCGGCCATCGAGGCGCTCGTGGGGGGGCTGCAGCGCGGCGAGCGCTACCAGATCCTCGAAGGGGTTACGGGATCGGGCAAGACCTTTACCATGGCGAACATGATCGCGCGCTGGGGCCGTCCGGCCATCGTGATCTCGCACAACAAGACCCTGGCGGCGCAGCTCTACGGCGAGCTCAAGGAATTTTTCCCGCGCAATGCGGTGGAATATTTCGTGAGCTATTACGACTATTACCAGCCGGAGGCGTACATTCCCCAGACGGACACGTACATCGAGAAAGACGCGTCCATCAACGAAGCGATCGAGCGGCTGCGGCTGTCGGCCACCAACGCGCTGCTGGGCCGGGAGGACGTCATCATCGTCGCCTCGGTGTCGTGCATCTACGGGTTGGGCTCGCCGGAGGATTACGCGGGCATGCTGGTGCGCCTCGAGCCGGGCGGGACCCTGGAGCGCGACGCGATGCTGCGCCGGCTGGTGGACATCCAGTATTCGCGCAACGACTACGCGCCCGAACCGGGTACGTTCCGGGTGCGCGGGGATACGGTGGACGTGTTTCCGTCCTACGCGCAAGAGGGCGTGCGCGTGGCGTTCTTCGGGGACGAGGTGGAGGAGATCAAACCGATCGATCCGGTCACCGGCAAGACGGGCGAGCCGCTCAACAGGGCGGTCATCTCGCCGGCGCGTCATTTCGTGATGCCGTACGAGAAGATCGAGCCCGCGATCCGGCGTATCCTGCAGGAGCTGGACGCGCGGGTGGCCGTGCTGGAAGGCGAGAACAAGCTCCTCGAAGCGCAGCGCCTGCGGCAGCGCACCCTGTACGACATGGAGATGCTGCGGGAGATCGGGTACTGCTCCGGCATCGAGAACTACTCGCGGCATCTGAGCGGGCGGGCGGAAGGGGAACCGCCGGCGACACTGCTGGATTATTTCCCGGGCGGGTACCTGACCATCATTGACGAGTCGCACGTTACGGTGCCGCAGTTGCGGGCAATGTACAACGGGGACCAGGCGCGCAAGGACGTGCTGGTGCGCCACGGGTTCCGGCTGCCCTCGGCCAAGGACAACCGGCC
>JAFGIZ010000074.1 GCA_016929365.1 Lentisphaerota bacterium | reverse complement strand
TACGTGTTCAGCCAGCAACGCCTGGCAGCCGGCCACCTGGGGCGCCATGGGCATGTGGTGATGCAACCCGTGGGCGGCTTCTTCCAAGCGCGGAATACAATCGGTTTGCATTGTCGAACGGCTGGATAGATGAGATGATGAGCGTTGTGGGAATGGGCAACGTCATCAACGGGATGTCGCCGGCACGGGAGGTTGCATGGACAAGAATGCTGTTGTGAATGCGCTGCGCCAGCGCCAACCGTGCCTGGGCTCGTGGGTGCAGGTCGGGCATGCGGCGGTCGCGGAAATGCTGGCGCGCGCCGGGTTTGCGTGGCTGGGGATTGACGCCGAACACGGCGAGGTCGTCGAACAGGATTACGGCAATCTGTTCCGGGCGATGCGCGGCTACGGAACCGTACCCCTGGTGCGCGTGCGCGAGAACGCGGTTCTCCCGATCCGCCGCGCGCTCGATCTCGGCGCGGGGGGGATCATCGTGCCCCTGGTCGAAACGGCCGACCAGGCCGCCTGCGCCGTGGCCGCCGCCCGCTACCCGCCCGAAGGGGTGCGCGGCTTTGCGTTTCAGCGCGCCAACGCGTGGGGCGTCGATTTCGACGCGTACGTGGCCGCGGCCAACCACGAGACCGCGGTCGTCGTCATGATCGAATCCAAAGCGGCCGTCGAGAATATCGACGCCATTCTGGCCGTCGCGGGGGTCGACGGGGTCTTTGTCGGCCCCTACGATCTCAGCGGCAGCTACGGCATCCCCGGCCGGACCGACGCCCCGGTGATCGCCGACGCCTGCCGGCGCGTCGCCGACGCCTGTTCCCGGGCCGGCAAATCGGCGGGCCAGCACCTGGTCAAACCCACGGCGGACACGGTGCGGACCGCCCTGGAGCAGGGATTCACCTTCCTGGCCCTGGGAATGGATACCGTGTTTCTCACCGAGGGCGCCGCCGCCGTGCGGGAGCTTGCGGGTTCTTTCCTTCCGGCGGGGCCCAAGTGAAGTAACCGGAAATCATGATTCGCATTGCCGTCACGGAATTGGAGTTCAATAAGGCACGGGCCGTTTTCGAGGCGGCGGGCGGCGAGGGCCTGGAGTGCCTGCCGGCGCCGGCCGAGGAAGCCGCCCTGGCCGCCTTTATAAGAGAACACGACATCGCCCATGCGGTCATCGGCGTCGAGCCGTACCGGGACGCGCTCTACGAAGCGTTACCGCGCGGCGCCGTGATCGCGCGGTTTGGGGTAGGCATGGACGGGGTGGACCGCGACAAGGCGGCGGCGCGCGGCCAGGTCTGCACGAACACACCCGGCGCGCTGGACGATTCGGTGGCGGAGTTTGCCGTGGGCCTGATCCTGGCCGCGGCGCGGCACATTGCCGTCACGGCAGCCCAGGTGGCGGAAGGCGGCTGGCCGCCGCGGGTGGGTTGCGAACTGCGGGGCCGCACCCTGGCGGTGATCGGGTGCGGGGCGATCGGCCGGCGCGTGGCACGCTGCGCGAGCGCCGGCTTCGGGATGCGCGTGATCGGCTGCGATCCGGGGCCGGTGGACCCCGGGGCCCTGCGCGATGCGTGGGGCGTCGAGCGCGTCGAGCGCGACTTGGCCCCGGCCGTCAGGGCGGCCGATTTTGTGAGTCTCCATATCCCCAGTATCCCGGCCACACGCCGCACCATCAATGCCGAGCGGCTGGCCATGCTGCCGGCGAACGCCTGGCTGATCAATACGGCCCGCGGCGCGGTAGTCGATGAGGCAGCCCTGTTCGACGCGCTGGCCGCCGGCCGCCTCGCCGGCGCCGCTTTGGACGTGTACGAACACGAACCCTATACGCCGATCGACCCGCAACGCGACCTGCGAACTCTTTCCAACGTCATCCTCACCCCGCACCTGGGCAGCAGCACCGTGGAGGCCTGCGAACGCATGGCCCGCGCCGCCCTGGATGCCATCCGCCGGGAACAGGGGTTATAGCGCATTTGTCATGGGTCAGTACGCGAGCACGAGTTCCGTGTCGCCGGCGGCCACGACCCGTCTTTTGCCCCACGCCAACGAACCGACCCGTTCGGGGATAGGTGAAGCCTTGGAGGATGGACGCGACTCCAAACACTTGTATTTCGCGGCGCGACTTGAACTTCCCGGACATGGTGCCGCAGGCCCATTGCGTTGCATGTCCCGAATGTCCAACGACGGATCAAAAATGCAAGTCTTCGCCGTGGAGCCGGGCAGTGGATATAGTAACCTGCTTCCTGCGGCAACCGGACGGCGATGGAGAGGAGGCCACGATGCGAATGCGATGTGTCGGGATTATGGTGTGTATCGGCCTGTGGGTCGGCGGCGCCGGGGCGGCGACAATCGGGTATTGGACGTTCGACGATCAGCCGCCCCTCGGCGGCGCGGCGACAACACTGGTGAGCGCCGTGCATTCGCCTGCGCTGGATGCCACGGGGGCGGCGGCGGGGAACGGATCGCCCCCCACGTTTGATCCGGACCGGGGCGGCGAGTGGGTTCTTGACGGCGCCGACGGACCCCGCATCAGCGACCACAACGGCGCGTCGCTGCGTTTCACCACCAACGGCGTCGAGCGGAACGGCGGCTATGCCTATGTCGCCGACAACCCCGCGCTGACCCGCCCGGCCAGCTTCACACTGGAAGCCTTCGTGAAGGGCGGCGAGGATGTTGCATGGGCGTCCATCATCGGTAAGAACCGCGAGAACGGCCACTCCGCGACCTGGTCGCTCTTGCTCGACGATGCGGGCGATCTCTGCGCCCGCTTCGATACCCGCCCGCTCGATGCGGAGGACGGCCCTGGATACAACCAGCTCCTGCCGACCGCGTTCAACATGCGCAACGGCTACTGGCACCACGTCGCCTTGACCTACGATCATGCCACCCGAACCGCCGCGCTCTACGGGAACTACAAGAAGCTCGGGCAACTCACCACGGTCCACCCCCTCGTCTATACGGACGGGGACATCGTGATGGGCTGCTATGCCGGCGGCAACGCCTTTGACGGATGGCTCGACGAGGTGCGTCTTACCGACGCAGTGCTGGCGACCAATGCGTTCCTGCGCTCGCAGCGAAGGCCGCTGGCCGCCACACGGCCGGCGCCCGGCATCTTTACACCACCGCCGCCTCCCGGCAGAATCCGCGAGGCGCCGCCGTTCATGGTGGCGCCGGATCTGGAATGTAGTCTGTCTGTTTCCGTAAAGGATCCTCCCTTTCTGGCCATGGGCGACGGACTGGCAGACGACACCGAAGCCATCAATGATGCCCTGTATGCCATCGAAAGATCCGGCGGCGGGGTGGTCCATATTCCACCCGGCCGGTACCGGGTGACGGACCAACTTCTGATCGGCAACAACACGACCCTGGAGATGACGCCGCGGACGATCATCGTGCGGGACTTCGGGGTGAGTGTGCCGACGCCGTCGGAATTGAAGTGGAGAGGCGCAACCCTTCGTCAACGTACCCGGTTCCCGTCCAAGTATAATCACGACATTACCCTTCGCGGCGGGTATTTCATAAACACGGGAGCCTCAAGCCAGGGCTGCACGATTGCCCTGTATCATGTGAAACGCGTCCGCCTCGAGGATATCGCCATACAGACCGTCACGCCGGGCGACTGGGCCGTAACGGTCGACGGCGACGATATCATGATCCGGGGACTCAATATCGATAACGGGCGCGATCTCTATGAAGACGGGTTGCACGTCCACGGAGGGAACAACATCACCGTTTCCGACTGCATTATCAAGAGCGGCGACGATGCCATTGCCCTGGCCTATGGACGCGACAGCGGGTCCATCAGGAATGTCGCCATCTCCGGTTGCGCGGTCTATTCCCACATGGGGATGGGCGTCAAACTGCAGCGCGACGGGGCGACCACCACGATCGAGAACGTCACGATCAACAACATCGTCGGACTGGGCGGTTTCGAGCGCAACGGCATGATCGGCCTGTATGGCGACCGGAAAGACCGGCAGGGCATTCGGAACATCCACCTGTCCAACATTCACCTTGAAACCGGCACCGCCTCCACGGTCAACCCGGACGGCATCATCATCATGGATGCGGACGGAATTACGCTGTCCAACGTCAGTGCCGTGGCACCCCGGCGGGCCGGCCTGCGCATCCGGAACGCGCGGAACATCGTGGCGGCCAACGTCATCCTGGCTGCGCCGCAGCTCACGGCCCCCTGCGTCGATATCGAGGATGCCGAGAATGTCCACATTGCCGATTCGCTCATTCAGTATCCAAACCAGAGTCACGCCGTTCGGCTGTGCCGGGTAGAGAATGTACAGATCTCCGGCAACCAGATCCTGGGCATCGGTACGGACAAGGCGGCCGTTTCCATTGAAGCATGGGCCAGGGGCATCTTCGTATCGGGCAACATTGCCGCCCGGGCCGACCCGGCAACCCGCACGACCGGCATACTCGTCCGCGACGGCGTCACGCTGGAAGGACTCGTGGCTGCGGGCAACGAGTTCAGCCGGTTGGATACCGGTATCAAGGGGGTCAACCCGTGACGGGATCGACTCCCTTCGCGCCCCTTGATCGGTGAGTTTGCGGGGTGCACACGTACGTCCTGAAAGTGCAACACGCGGCGAATAGTACAAGCGTTCGCCATGGCGCAAATGGGCGCTTTGTATCATCATGTAGATATGTGAACGCTGATATTGCCACGTCATGGTGATGGCAATACAAAACACGGGAGACGACAATGAAGCTCTATGGATGCGTTGTGATACTCTGCGCGAGCCTGCTCGTTGGCGGCGCTTCCGGCGGAACGATCGCCTACTGGACATTCGACGACGCCGCACCCGGCAGCGGCGACGCGGGAACACTCGTGACCCCGGCGAACTCGCCGACCCTGGACGCGACCGGGACCTTGAGCGGTACGGGATCGAAACCCACTTTCGATTCGGAGCGAGGGGGCGTGCGGGTGATCGACGGACTCGGCGGCGCGTCGGCAAATGTGCATAACCGTTCGTCGCTGAGGTTCGAACGGGTCAGCGGCGGAACCACCGATGGAAGTATGGTGAGCGTTGCCGACAACGCCCTGCTGCGCCCGACGGTCTTTACGGCTGAAGCCATGATCAAGGTCGACGAGGACGTGGACTGGAAGACCGTGTGCGGGAAGCAAAGAGGGGGCGGCTGCAGTTGGACCATATACATTGACAACAACGGAAAGGTTGGCGCACGGTTTGACACCGCGCAACAGTCCGCCCAGACCTTTGTCTCCAGCAAGAACGTTGAGGATGGCGAATGGCACCACGTGGCCATCACCTACGACGGCGGCACAAGCAACCTGGAAGTCTACGTGGACTACCAGGATGTGGGAGGAGGCACCGTCAAGGGTCCCATCGACTACACGACGGGGTCGTTCCTGATCGGGAACGGAGCGGGAGCACTGGCCTTCGACGGATGGATCGATGAAGTGCGACTGTCCGACACTGTGCTCGTCGCCAACGAGTTCTTGCGCTTCAGCGGCGAACCGCAAACCATCGCCTACTGGACCCTGGACGACGGCACGCCGCCGAACACGGCGGGTACAATTGCGACCGATACGAATTCGCCCGCGCTCGACGGCATCGCGTCGGGCAACGGAAGCGGCGCCGCCCCCACCTTCGATAGCGACCGCCCCGGCCGCGTCATCACGGATGGGCCAGATGGCCCATGGCTCAATAATAAGAACAGCGTATCGCTGCGGTTCATCAATACCACCGTCACCACCGCCAACGGCGGCAAGGTGGCCGTCAGCGACAACGATCCCCTGCTGCGTCCCGCGGAGTTCACCATCGAGGGATTCTTCAAGGTTGGCGCGCATGTGGACTACCCTGCGTTGTTCGCGAAAGACCGCACCGCCAGTGGCTGTAGCTGGGGATTGGGGTTGAACAATGCCGATCAACTCTTCGTCCGTGTCGATACCGCTGCCGCCGCCAACCAGAGCCAGAGTACGGCGCCCACCGTGGATGACGGCGCCTGGCACCATGCGGCCTTGACCTATGACGCCAACACGCGGGCCCTGGACGTCTACCTTGACTATCAAGACGTGGGCGGCTTCCGGGTTACGGGCGCTTTATCTTACGATACCGGCGCCTTGAGCATTGGTGTCGAGAACAACTTCCGTGCCTTTGACGGCTGGATTGACGAGGTGCGGCTGTCGGAAGGCTGCCTGGCCACCAACGAGTTTCTGCACGCCTTCACGCCCAGTGGAACGATCGTTATAGTCAAGTAGCCGCGGCCCATGGCGGAGCGGCGAAGCACCCGCCGGGATCGGTTGAGGGCTGTCTCGCCATCGCGCAAAGATGAGCCTGTTGTGCCGGCCTCGAATTTCTATGACCTCGACCTCCGCACCTTCGATCCTTATGCGTATCAGCACGGGTAACGTCCCCGTGCGCCATGACGACATACAACCCGGCAAGGCGGACAATGACCGGAACCATGCGTAAGAACGTGTTTCTGATGGCGATGATGATGTGCCGGGTCGGCGCGGGTTGGCTGCATGCCGGGAGCGACGCGCTGGTTCCCGACTACACCCCGCCGGCGTTCGATGCGTCCGCCAACATCCTGGCCGGGGAATGGAAGGTGTTCATCCGAACCGCCGGCGCCGTCGATCCCGCGATGCATGCGACGGAACTCCCCTCGGAGCTGACAGTCTCCGGGCAGACGCTGCGCGCGCACGACGTGGTGGTGCATGCCAACCATACCCTGGACTTCGGTGCGCTTTCGCCGGGACAGCCGGAACGAACCGAAGCCTGGGCCTTTCGCGAGGTTACCGTTCCATCCGACCGCCGCATCACGGTGGGAGCCGGCGCGGACTGGTGGATGGAGTGGTTTGTCAATGGGGACCCCGTTTTCAGCACGATGGCGAACGGTAATGCGGGGGCGGTATCCGACCGCCGGTTCACGTTCGAACTGCCGCTCAACGCGGGGCGCAACATTATCGCCGTACGTGTGTTGAGCGGTTCGCTCGGCTGGAAACTCGTCTGTTCCCAGCAGCAGACGGCGGCCTTCACGCCCGCCCGCTTTCTCTCCGACATGGCCTCCGTGGTCGATTGGCCGTCCGAGTGCATCCTGAACCCCTGTGACGACCTGAACTGGTCGGGCTCCGGTGTCGTGATGCCGGTACAGGACGCGCAGCGGGGCGCGGTATACGAGCTGATGATGGAGGCGGGCCCGCAGAAGATATTCATCGCGTACGCGCGTCCCGTGCCCCATGACGGGCTCGCGTTCTATCTCAAGGGACACAAGCGCGATACGAACTCCGCGGACCACATCCGTATTCAGGCTTACGTTCAGCCGCTCGGACCGGATCCCGGGGCCGATGCCGGCGCCAACGCGGTCTCGGACGGCGCCGAGCGGATCTACCTCACCTCCGGCCCCCTCGACCTGGCATTTGACGGGTGGCAGCGCATCACGCTGCGGTACGACAGGGACTTCTTCCCCCGTGCGACAGCCTCCGATGTGACCGGCGCCATCCTGCATGCGATCAATATTCTGAGCGAGCTCCGTTCACCGTCCCGTATCCGCATGGATGCCTTTCGCTATCTGAACGCTCCCCGGCCCCACGCCTTCGAGATACGCGGGTTCATGCAGGAAGGCCACGTTTTCTTTCGCGGCCGGCCCTTCACCCCGTCGCTGCGGGTCTACTCGCCGGTGGTCCAGGATGTAGCGCTGACCGTTCATATCAACCGCCAGGACAACCGGGTGCACAAGACCCTCGACACAACACTGGCCGTCCACAAGGGCGAACAGGTCTATTACCCCGGCATGCCTGCGCTTGCGGAGGGCTACTACTCCATCGTGGTGAAGGCCCGCGCGGATGACGGAGCGCGGTTCACGACGGCCGGCTATTTCAAGATCGTGCCGCCACGCGATGTCGAGGCCTGGATCGGCGACCACGAAGGCGCGGCCTATCTCTATGACCGCGCCGAGCTTTCGGACCTGTACCGGGGCGGGTACCGGCTGCTGCGGGCGGCCGGCTATCTTGATGAGGTCGCCCGCGGGGACGCCGGCGAGCGTGCCTGGACGGCCGCCCGGGCGATCGTGCGGCAGCGCGTCGAGATGGGCTTCGAGGTCATCGGCTCGCAGATGGGCACCGGCGCCGGCAACATCGACACGAACGAATTCGAGCGACGGCGGCAGGCGTTCCAGACCCCGGTCAGGCTGACGGATTGGGGCTACAGCTTCCCGGCGCAGGATAAAACGAAGATCCGGGACAGCATGGCGGCGGCCGCCGCCTCATTCAAAGGGCGCATACGCTACTGGGAGTTCGGCAACGAGTTTGACCGAGTCGTGTATCCGGAGGCCGAGCCGGGCAAGTTCGCCTGGTGGGGAACCGGCCGCGAGTATGCGGAGGATCTGGCCCATTTCTACGAAGGCGTCAAACGGGGGAATCCGCAGGCGCGGGTTATATCCTCCGGCATTACCTGCATTCTGAACCTGCCGGTCCGCAAGCGCTTCATCCTGGAGATGCTGGACCATTGCGGGTCCCGCCACTTCGATGTCTTCGGCCTGCATGGCTACGGCGGGCAGGATAACATGGCTGCCGTGCTGGGCTACCTGCGCGAGCGCGGCTTCACGCAGCCGTTCTGCTGTACCGAACGCGGCTATGCGGGCGCCGGCCGGGCCGTGATGTTGTATGCCCTCAAAGAGATCTGCTTCCTGCGACAACAGGGGGCGCTGTTCTTCATTTCCTTCATCAACCGCTGCGCTCCCCCCGATCCATCAAACCATGCACGGGAGTATGCCACGCGACATTATGACGGCTCTCCGGGTTCCATGTGGGCGCTGTACTCCACCGCCGCCTTCATGCTTGACGGGGCGCGCGACCTGACCCCCATAACCGGGCAGCCGTACCAGGGCGTCCGCTACCGGGCCCGCGACGGACATGCCCTGCTGCTCTACAAGGAAGGGGGGCCCTGCCGGCAGGAATTTGCGTCCCGGGGATCGGTTCGCGTCATCGACGCACTGGGCAATGAGACGGCCGTCAACGGGTCGCCGTTCGTGCTGACGCTTGACGACCTGCCGCGTTACGTTGTGTCGGCGTCGCCGATCGAGGCGGTCGGCGCCGGCCCCATGCAGAGCCTACCCACCACGCTCGCGGAGAGTCGCTGGACAGGCGCGCACCGGTTTGACGGATCGCTCTCCGAATGGCCCGCCACCAACCGTCTGGCCATCGATTCCGCGCAACAGGTCGTCATGGGCCGGAACGAATGGCTGGGCCAGGTTGACCTGAACTCCTATTACGGGACCCACTTCACCACCTCCAACCTGTCCGGGGCGTGCGCCTTCGTCCACTCGGGGGACACCATTGTGCTAGGGGTGCAGGTTGTCGATGATGACGTCAACGTCATGGGAGCCGACGCGACCGTGGAGACGGGTGACTCCTTCACGCTCACATTCATCTCGCATGAGGACACGCGGGAAACGCTCCGTCTCATACCCGGCGATGAAGGTACGGTGCACGTACGCGGCAACGCGGCGTATGCCGATCGGGTCACGGCTCTCTATCGCCGGCTTGCAACCGGCTACTCCGCTGAAGTCAGGTTCCCGCAATCCATGGTGCAACTGTCCGGGAACCGGCAGTTCCGGATGAATGTCACCCTGTGGGATGCCGACCGCCACACCGGACAGACGACGGATCCGTACATCGGCATGAGCCTGGGCCCGGGAGGCACGGAAGCGCCGCTTCCCGTGTTCGTCCTGTCCGGAGAGTGAATTCACATCGCCGAACCCGCGGCCGGCAAGGCGGGGGAAGGCCCTATGCCGCGCGAGACCCGATGCCGCGGCTGCCGGATGCACGTCCGTCGAGTCAGGCTGAAGAAGTCCCCCGTCTCATACGCAGACGCGACAATGCCGTTCTGCAAATGCCGGAATGGCTGAACGGAATCGGGGCTTGACGGCGGGGGGGCGAGTTTCTACTGTACCGTTGCCCGAGGTAAGAGAGCGTTTGGCGCGGAGTGGGCCTGGCCCACTCTTTTGCGTGTAAAGGGGGGGTGGAGGCGGCATGAATAACGAGTTGCTGACGATTTTGAATTTTATGGAGCGCGAGCGCGGCATCGACCGCGAAACCCTGATTGAAGCGGTCGAGTATGCCCTCCAGTCGGCGTCGCGCCGGTCGATCGAAAGCGAGATGGAGCCGCGCATCGAGGTGGACCGCAAGACGTGCGACATCCGGGCCTTCGCGCCGATGACCGTGGTGGAAAAACCCCGCAAGGGCAAGAACGAGATTACGCTCCAGCAGGCGCACAAAACGGACCCGAACGCGCAGCTCGGCGATACCGTGGAAACGGAGGTCACGCCGCGCAACCTGGGCCGGATCGCGGCCCAGACCGCGAAGCAGGCCATTATTCAGCGCATCCGCCAGGCGGAGCGGGATATCGTCTTCGAGGAGTACAAGGACCGGGTCGGGGACATCGTCACCGGCGCCGTACGGCAGTTCAACCGCAGCGACATCGTCGTGGACCTCGGCCGCGCGGAGGCGCTGCTGCCAGCCGGGGAGCGCGTCCCGACCGAGGAGTACCAGATCGGGGACCGCATCCGGGGGTTCATTCTCAAGGTCGAGCCGAGCACGACGGCCCCGAGCGTCATTCTCTCGCGCAGCCACCCCGATTTCGTGAGGAAGCTGTTCCAGCTCGAGGTCTCCGAGATCGCCGACGGGATCGTTGAGATCAAGGGTATTGCGCGGGAGCCGGGCTACCGCACCAAGATCGCCGTGGTATCGCACGACGAAAAAGTCGACCCGGTCGGCGCCTGCGTGGGGATGCGCGGCATTCGCGTGAAGAACATCGTGCGCGAGCTCTCCGGCGAGAAGATCGACATTATCCGCTGGAGCGACGACGTCCGGACCTACGTGACCAACGCCCTGTCGCCGGCAAAACTGCTGAAAGTCGACGTGGACGAGGAAATACCCAACCTGGTGCATATCATGACCGAGGCGGACCAGTTGTCGCTGGCCATCGGCAAGCGCGGCCAGAATGTGCGCTTGACCGCCAAGCTGCTGGGCCTGAAGATCGATATTCACAAGGACGAACGGGAAATCAGCTTCGAGGAAAAGGTCGCCAACGCGATCAACCGCCTGGCCATGATCGAGAGCATCAGCCAGGCGCAGGCGGAGGTGCTGGTCAAGTCCGGGTTCCTGAGCGTGGAGGGTATCCTCGCGGTGGACGTCGCGGAGCTGGCCGAGACCACGGGTTTCGACCTGGAGACCGCCCGGGCGGTGCACGAAGCGGCGGCCGGGCTTCACGGCGAACCGGAAGCGGACCCGGGCGTCTGAGAGCGGAAACGGCGGCGGGAGAACGATGCGCGTTTACGAATTGGCCAAAGAACTGGGGATGTCCAACAAGGATCTCCTGGCCAGGCTGCACGAGCTGGGCGCGGCCGCCAAGACGCATTCCAGCTCGGTAGACGAGGCGGCGATCGAGCTCCTGCGTGAAGAGCACGGCGCCGCGGCCGGGTCGGAAGCGCCGGCGGCCGCGGAGGCAAAAGCGCCGGCGGCCGGGCCGGAGTCGCCGGCCGCCGCGGAGACAGAAGCGCCGGCCGGCGAGCCGGAAGCGCCGGCCGCACCGGCAGCCGCGGCGGACGCGGAAGCCCCGGGCGCGGAGCCGGAGCAGGTGATCCGGGTGCGCGGGGCGGTGATCGTGAAGGACCTGGCGGGGTACCTGAACATGCCGCCGAACCGCCTGATTGCCGAACTGATGGGCCTGAATATCCTGGCCTCGATCAATCAGCGCGTGGACATCGAGGTCGCGCAGCGCCTGGCCGAAAAGCACGGGTACACGCTGGTGCAGGAGCGCCGGGCGGCGGCGCACAAGCCGGTGATCCGCAATAAGGAAGAGGAAGAGCCGGAACGCGCGGACCGTCCCGAGGATCTCGACCCGCGCGCACCGGTCGTCACGTTTCTCGGCCACGTGGATCACGGCAAGACGTCGCTGCTGGACAAGATCCGGAACACGGCCGTCGTGTCCGGCGAATCCGGGGGCATCACGCAGCACATCGGGGCCTACACGGTGGACGTCCAGGGGCGCCGGATCACGTTCCTGGATACGCCGGGGCATGCGGCGTTTACGGCGATGCGGGCGCGCGGGGCCACGCTGACGGATATCGCCGTCATTATTATTGCCGCCGACGACGGCATGATGCCGCAGACCGAGGAAGCGATCAGCCACGCGCGCGCCGCGGGCGTGGCCGTGATGGTGGCCATCAACAAGATGGATCTTCCGGCCGCCAACGCGGACCGCGTGCGCCAGCAGCTCCAGGCCATGGACCTGACGCCGGAGGACTGGGGCGGGGAAACGATTTGCTGCGAGGTCAGCGCGCAGACCGGCCAGGGCCTCGACCATCTCCTGGAGATGATCCTCTTGCAGGCCGACCTGCAGGAGTTGAAGGCGAATCCCCGGCGTTCGGCGAGCGGTTTTGTGATCGAGGCGTTCATGGAACCGGGCCGGGGCCCGGTTGCGAATCTGCTCGTGAAGCACGGCACGCTGAAGCTCGGCGACATGGTGGTCTGCGGGCCGCATCTGGGCCGGGTGCGGGCCCTGACCAACGATCACGGCGCGAAGCTCAAGGCGGCGGGGCCGTCCACGCCGGTACGGTGCCTGGGCCTTTCCGGCATACCCGAGGCGGGCGCGGCATTCCGCGTTTCCAGGAACGAGCGCGCCGCGCGCGCCACGGTGGAGGCGGCGCGCGAGGCCCAGAAGCGCGAACAACTCGGCACGGCGCGCAAGGCCTCCCTGGATTCGCTGTTCGACCAGATGAAAGCCACCGAGCAGCTGGAGCTGCGCATCGTGCTGAAGGCCGACACGCAGGGTTCGGTAGAGGCCATTGCCCATGCGCTGCGCGATATCCGCAGCGAGAAGGTGTCGTTGAATATTATTCTGAGCGGCACGGGAAATATCACGGAGAACGACGTGATGCTGGCCAGCGCCTCGGACGCGGTTGTTCTCGGGTTTCACGTGGGCAAGGAACCCGGCGTGGACCGCCTGGCGACGCACGAGGGGGTCGAAATCCGGTTGCATACGGTGATTTACGAGCTGACCGACGAAGTGCGCGACGCGATGCTGGGACTGCTGGCGCCACGCGTGACGGAACGGGTGACCGGACACGCGGAGATCCGGCAGGTGTTCGCGCTGGGCCGGCGCGGCAAGGTCGCGGGGTGCCTGGTGACGGACGGCACCGTGCAGGCGGCCGGGAAGGTGCGCGTCAAGCGGGGCGGCGAGGTGTTATGGGAAGGCGGCGTGCTGTCGCTCAAGCATTTCCAGGACGACGTGCGCGACGTGCGCGAAGGGCAGGAATGCGGTATCCGGCTGGAGGGTTACGCGGATTTTGAAGCGGGCGACGTGCTGGAGTTTTACACGCTCGAAGAAGTTGAGCAGACCCTTTGACGTCCGACCGCATCACACGAGTCAATGCGCTCCTGCGGCGCGAGATCGGCGAAGCGCTTTTCCGCGTGCTGCACGAAAGCGGCGTGGACCTGGGCGCGATTACGGTAACGCGCGTGCAGACGGCCCGCAACCTGCGCGAGGCCCGGGTCTGGGTTTCGATCCGCAACCACGAGGACGAGCGGCTGCACATGCTGGGTTTGTTGAAGAAGCACCGCGCGGAGATCCAGGCCCGTATCAACCGGGACATGTCGATCAAGTATACGCCGCGCTTGCGTTTCGAGCTGGATCATTCCATCGAGCAGGGCGACCGGGTGCTGCATATTCTGGACGAGCTCGACCAAGGCGGCGCGTCCGGCGGGGAGGCGGCGTCATGAGACCGCGGGGCATGGCCTCGGGCGCGCCGGCGCCGCCGCGCGGGCTCGAACCGTACGACGGGGTGCTGGTGGTCGATAAGCCCGCCGGACCGACGTCGCACGACGTGGTGGACCGGATCCGGCGCACGTTCCAGATCCGCAAGGTCGGGCACGGCGGGACGCTGGACCCCCAGGCCACGGGGCTGCTGATCGTCCTGGTGGGCCGGGGCACGAAGCTTTCGAGTCTTTTTCTCGGTTCGGACAAGACGTACGAAGGCACGCTGCGGCTGGGGGTGGCGACCGATTCGCAGGACGCCCAGGGTCGCGTGACCGCCGAGCGAGATCCGTCCGGCGTGACCCGCGATCGGTTGGAGGCGGAGATGGCCCGTTTCCGCGGGGACCTGTACCAGACCCCGCCCATGGTGTCGGCCGTGAAGGTGGACGGGGTGCCGCTCTACAAGCGGGCGCGGCGCGGGCAGACCGTGAAGCGGGAACCCCGGCTCGTGCACGTGTACGCGTTCGACCTGACGGACTTCCGGCCGCCGTATGCCGATTTCGTTTTACGCTGCAGCAAGGGCACCTATGCCCGCACGTTGTGCGCGGACGTGGGAGAGGCGCTGGGGTGCGGGGCGCACCTGCACGCCTTGCGGCGCACCCGGTCGGGCGACATCGATATTGCCGCGGCCGTGCCGCTGGATGCGTTGCTGGAACTGTCCCGCGAGGCCTTGTACGAGCGCATTCTGCCGATGCACCGCTTCACCCGCAGGTAGGGTCCCGTCCATGAAGGTGTACACCGATTGGAACCAGGTGCCGCGGCCGCGCGCACCGGTGGTGCTGGCCGCCGGCTTTTTCGACGGAGTCCACCGCGGACACCGGCGGGTGCTCGGGCGCACGTGCGCCGCGGCGTCCCGCGCGGGAGGGCGCGCCTGGGTCCTGACCTTCGATACGCATCCGCTCAAGGTGCTGCATCCCGGCGCGGCCCCGCGGTTGCTGACCGCCTGGCCGCACAAGCGGCTGCTGCTGCGGCGTTCGGGCGTCGAGGCCTGCCTCGCGCTGCCCTTCAGCCGCGCCCTGGCGCGCCTGGAGCCGGAAGTTTTTATCCAGCGGCTGCACGCGCACCTGCCTTCGCTGGCGCGTGTCGTGGTGGGCCGGGACTGGCGCTTCGGACAGGGCGGCCGGGGCACGCCGGCGACCCTGGCGGGCGCCGGGCGGCGGCTGGGGTTCGCGGTCGACCGCGTGCCGTCCGTGCTGTACCGGGGGGACGCCGTGTCGAGCACGCGCATCCGGGACGCGGTCCAGGGCGGTCGGCTCGACGACGCGGCGGCCATGCTCGACCGGCCCTTCAGCGTGCTGGGCACGGTGGTGCGGGGCCGCGGACGCGGGCGGCGCCTGGATTGCCCGACGGCCAACCTGGACATACACAACGAGACGCTGCCGCCCGAAGGGGCCTACACGGTGCTCGCCGTGGCGGCGGAGCGCGGCCGCCGCATCCGGGACGGTGTCTTGAATCTCGGGGTGCGTCCGACCTTCGGCGGGCGGGCCGGCCCGCCGGTGCTCGAGCTGCACCTGCTGGATTACCGCGGCACCCTGTACGGGCGGAATCTGGAAGTTTTCTTTGTCTCGCGTCTGCGCGGCGAACGGACCTTTCCATCGGCGGAGGCCCTGCGGGCCCAGTTACGCCGCGACGTCTCCGACGCGCACGCCGTTTTGCGGCACGCCGCGGGGGCGCGTAAAAAAGTCAAAGAATCCCTTTACTCGTTTTGCCGGGGCGGTATATAGTCCCCGGGACAAAACACAGAAAGACAGGAAAGAAGTAAGCAACACAGGATCAGTCAGGGGTATGAGCCAGGTTGACAAGAAGATGGTCCAGTCCGCGTATCAGCGGCATGATGGCGACACAGGGTCTTCGGATGTTCAGGTGGCGGTGCTGACACGGCGCATTGAGCACCTCACCGAACACCTGAAGACCCATCGCAAGGACCACAGTTCGCGCTATGGCCTCATCAAGATGGTCAGCGCCCGGCGTCGCCTGCTTGATTACCTCAAGAAGAAAGACGAGCAGCGCTATCGCGAGCTTATCAAGAAGCTCAAGATTCGCCGCTAAGGCGCCGTTTCCCGCCACACGCACCGGACCGGAACCCGCTTCAGGGGCGACGTGTGCTTTCGTACTCCCGTGCTGATCCGCGAACACAAAGAAGGAAGACATGAAGGAAACCAAGACGGTAAACGTCGACATCGGGGGCAACCCCCTCACCATCGAAGCCGGGGTGCTGGCGCAGCAGGCAGCCGGATCGTGTACCGTGCGCCTGGGCGACACGGTGCTGTTCTCGGCCGTGACGTGCACGGACGAACCGCGGGAAGGAATCGATTACTTCCCGCTGCAGGTTGAATACCGCGAGAAGTTCTATGCCGCCGGGCGGTTCCCGGGCGGCTTCTTCAAGCGCGAGGCGCGGCCGGCGGAAAAGGAGATTCTGACCGCGCGGGTTACGGACCGGCCGATCCGGTCGCTGTTTCCCAAGACGTACCACAACGACGTCCAGGTCAACAACATGCTGCTCTCGGCGGACGGCGAGAACGACTCGGACATGCTCAGCATCGTCGCGGCGAGCACGGCGCTCACGCTGTCGGAGATTCCGTTCATGGGCCCGGTCGGGGGCGTCCGCGTGGGCCGGGTGGACGGTCAGTTTGTGCTGAACCCGACGCATGCCCTGCGTGAGAAGAGCGATCTCGACATGATCTACGCCGCGACGCGCGAGCTGCCGCTCATGATCGAAGGCGATGCCGCCGAGGTCGCCGAAGAGGATATCGTGGCGGCCATGCGCTTTGCGCACGAAGCCTGTGTCCGGTTGATCGACGCCCAGCTCGAGCTGCGGCGCCAGATGGGGCTGCCGGAGAAGGTCGTGGCCGAACCGGCAACGGACGAGGCGCTGCTCGCCGCGGCCCGCGACAACGCCGGCGACGACATGCTCGAGGCCGTCATGGCCGCGGACAAGACGGACCGGCACAACCGCATCAAGGCCGTCCAGGAAGCCCTGGAGGCGAAGCTGCGGGAACGCGACCCGGACGTCACGCAGGAGCAGCTGCGCGAGATCTTCGACGTGCTCGAGATCGAGGCGGTGCGCCGGAACGTCCTGGAGAAGGGGCGACGCATCGACGGACGCGGATCCGACGAGATCCGGCCCCTCTCGGCGCAGGTGGGCCTCCTGCCGCGCACGCACGGCTCGGCGCTGTTTAACCGAGGCGAGACACAGGCGCTGTGCACGGTGACGCTCGGTACCAAGTCGGACATCCAGTCACTGGATGCCGTAACCGGCGGGCCGCCGGAAAAAACCTTCATGCTGCATTACAACTTCCCGCCGTACAGCGTGGGCGAAGTCGGCCGGCTCGGCTTTACGGGCCGACGCGAAATCGGACACGGGGCGCTGGCCGAGAAATCGCTGCGGCCGGTCATGCCCGCGGACTTTCCGTACACGGTGCGCCTGGTCTCGGACATCATGGGGTCCAACGGCTCGACCTCGATGGCCAGCGTGTGCGCGGGCACCCTGGCGCTGATGGACGCCGGCGTCCCGATCAAGAAGCCCGTGGCCGGGATTTCAATCGGGCTGTTTTCGGATGCCGACAAGGCCGAGCTGGTAACCGATATCCTGGGCAGCGAAGACCATTGCGGCGACATGGACTTCAAGGTGGCCGGTACGGAGGCCGGCGTGACCGGTTTCCAGGTGGATCTCAAGATTCACGGCCTGAAGTGGGAGCTCGTGGAAGGCGCCTTTACCCGCGCCCGCGACGCAAGGATGAAGATCCTGAAGGTAATGACCGCCGTGCTCGCGCAGCCGCGCGCCGAAATGGCGCCGCACGCGCCGCGCATCCAGCAGGTGACCATTCCGCAGGACAAGATCGGCGAGCTGATCGGGCCCGGCGGCAAGAACATCCGCCGCATCACGGATCTCTCCGGGGCCCAGATCGACATCGAGGAGGACGGGACGGTCAACGTCTTCGCGACCAACGACGAGTCGATGCAGGCGGCGTTACGCGAGATCGAAAACATTACCGCCGAAATCGAGGTGGGCAAGATCTACGAAGGACCCGTCACGGGCGTCAAGGAGTTCGGCGCGTTCGTGGAAGTGCTGCCGGGCCAGGACGGCCTGGTGCATATCAGCGAGCTGGCGGACTTCCGGGTCAAAAGCGTGGAAGACATCTGCAAGATCGGTGACCGGATGAAGGTCAAGTGCATCGGCAT
>JAFGIZ010000073.1 GCA_016929365.1 Lentisphaerota bacterium | reverse complement strand
GCCAGGCCGGGGCCGGGAAAGGGCTGGCGGTTGACCAGGGCGTCGGGCAGCCCCAGCTCCCGGCCGACGGCGCGGACCTCGTCCTTGAAGAGGTCGCGCACGGGCTCGATCAGCTCGAACTGGAGATCGTCGGGCAGGCCGCCCACGTTGTGATGACTCTTGATCGTGGCGGAGGGGCCGCCGAGCGGAGAGACGCTTTCGATGACGTCCGGGTAGAGCGTGCCCTGGGCCAGGAAACGGGCGTCGCCGAGCGACCGGGCCTGCGCCGCGAACACGTCGATAAACGTGCGCCCGATGACCTTGCGCTTCTCCTCGGGGTCGATCACGCCCTCGAGCTTGCGCAGGAAAAGGTCCTGCGCGTGCGCCGTGTGGAGATCCATGCCGAACGTCTCGCCGAACGTCTTTTCGACTTCGGCGGCTTCGCCGTAACGCAGCAGGCCGTTGTCCACGAAGATGCAGTGCAGGCGGCGGCCGACCGCCCGGTGCACCAGCATGGCGGTGACGGCGGAGTCGACCCCGCCGCTGAGGCCGCAGACGACGTCCCTGTCGCCGACGCGTTCGCGAATGGCGGCGAGACTGGTTTCGATGAACCGCGAGAGCCGCCAGTCACCCCGGCAGCGGCACACGTCGAAAAGGAAATGCCGCAGCATCGCGTCCCCGTGCGGGGTGTGCACCACTTCGGGATGAAACTGCAGACCGTAAAGCCGGCGGCGGTCGTCGCCCATGGCCGCGACGGGGCAGGTGCGCGTTTCGGCCAGGGCGCGAAACCCGTCCGGAAGAACGGCAACCTGGTCGCCGTGGCTCATCCAGACCTCGAGCTCGGTGGAAAGCCCGGCGAAGAGGGGCTCGCGCTCGAGCACGGTGATCCGGGCGCTGCCGTATTCGCGTTCCCGGCCGGGGGTTACCGTCCCGCCCAGCAGCCGGGCGGTCATCTGCATGCCGTAGCAGATGCCGAGAACGGGGATGCCGAGCGTGTAAAGGGCGGGATCGGCCAGGGGCGCGCCGGCGTCGAAGACGCTGGCGGGCCCGCCGGAGATGATGATTCCGGACGGCCGCCGGGCGGCGAGCGTTTCCGGCGGCGTGTCGAAACGGAGAATCTCGGAATAGATGTGATTTTCACGGACGCGCCGGGCGATCAGCTGGCTGTACTGCGACCCGAAATCCAGGATGGCGATCCATTCGCTCGTGCTCATATCCGCTTTCCGCCGGCTGTTTTTCCCGCGCCGCCGCTGCGCCTGCCCCGAGCCGGTGCACCCCTATACGCCCAACGGGCCGCGGATTCAATGGAAATCGCAGCGTGCGCAACGACGCGCCCGCCGCGAGAAAAAAGGGATGGAGCCGCGCATGGAAACGGCGTACACTACCCGGTATGAATGCACAGGGCGGTCCGGGCGATTCCGCGGCGGCGGAGCTGGAGTTGGAGCGCGAAAAGATCGCGCTCGAGCGGGAACGGCTGGCCCACGAGCGCGAAAAGCTGCAGCTCGAGCGGCAGAAGCTGCAGTCGCAGGCGGATTTGTACCGGCGCGAACGGCGTGTGATCGTCAGCCCGACCGTGGGCATCCTGGTGGCCATTGTGTTCTGCCTGGTCGGCATCGGGGTCGGCAACTTGCTGGCGCGGCGGAACCGGATCGAGCTGGACGCCCGCCAGGTGGACGGCAAGCTGTTCCTGCAGTCGGGCGACGGAACCGAGCAGCAGGAAGCCGTGGCCTACCTCCTGCTGGTGAAATAGCCATGCCGGCGCGCTGCTTTTCGGGGGTCGTGCTGGCCGCGGTCGTGTGTGGTGCCGCCGCCGCCCGGGGCGGGCCGCCTGCCGCGGAAGCCGGCGCGCCGAAGCTGGTCTGCGACGCGCCCACGTACGATTTCGGCACGCGGAACGACACGGAGACGGTGGCGCACGTGTTCGTTCTCCGCAACGCGGGCGGATCGGACCTGCACATCCTGCGCATCCGGCCGTCGTGCGGCTGTACCGTGGCGCAGATGGACCGCACGATCATCCCGCCCGGCGAAAGCGCGGAGCTGCGCGCGCGCCTGAACCTGGCCGACCGCAGCGGTCCGCAGCACAAGAGCATCCGGCTCGAAACCAACGATCCCGGGCAGCGGCGCTATGCCCTGTGGCTCAAGGGCGCGAGCGTGCGGCTGCAGGCGCTGGAACCGCGCTACGTGAGTTTCGGACGGATAGAGCCCGGCACGGAGGCCTCGCGCACGGTGCGGCTCGAAAGCCGCCGGCCGGACGTGCGGATTGCGGACGTAGCGGTCGGTTCCGGGGCCTTTGCGGTGCGGTTCGACCCGGAGCGCCCCCGGGAGTTTGCCGTGGCGACCCGGCCCCCGCTTGAGCCGGGCGCCGTGCGCGACACGGTGGTCGTGCGCACGACGCTGCCCGGCGCGCCGCCCCTGCGCCTGGCGGTCAGCGCGCAGGTCATGGGGCCGGTCATCGTCCTGCCGCCGCAGCTCGTGCTGGTCGGGAGCACGAACCGGCTGGTCACGCGGCAGGTGCTGCTGCAGCCGGGCACGGCGGCGGACTTCCGCGTGGAAGCGGTCGAAGCGCCGCCGGGCATGGCGGTCACAACCCTGCGCGCGGCGGGCGGCATGTGGCGCCTGGAGTTCAGCGGCATACCCGTCGATCCGGCGCTGGACGGCCGGACCATTATCGTGCGGACCGACCTGGCCGGGATGCCCGTGATCCGGATTCCGATCAAGGTGCTGGTACGCTAGCGGGGTTGGGCTCGCGCCAGGTCCTGCCGTTCCAGGTGCGCACGATGACGGCGTCGCCCTCGCGCCCGGCGATGCAGGAGGGGGTCAGGGGGCTCTTGCCGTAAGGCGTGTCCAGCACGTACTGGGGCACGGCGAGGCCGGAAATATGCCCCTGGAGCCGCTCCATGAGGGCCGTGCCCGTTTCGATGGGGGTGCGGAAATGTTCCGTGCCCGACACCGTCTGGCACGGGTAGAGCCGGTAGGGGCGTACCCGCAGGCGCAGCAGCCCGGTGCACAGGCGGCGCAGGACATCGGCATCGTCGTTGACGCCGCGCAGCAGCACGGACTGGTTCCCCAGCGGGATGCCGGCGTCCGCGAGGCGGGCGCAGGCCGCCTGCGCTTCGGGTGTGAGCTCGCGGGGATGGTTGAACTGGGTATTCAGGTAAAGCGGATGGTGGCGGGCGAGCAGGGCGCACAGCGCCGGCGTGATCCGCTGCGGCAGGGTGCAGGGCGCGCGCGAGCCGATGCGCACGATCTCCACGTTCGGGAGCGCGCGCACGCGCG
>JAFGIZ010000011.1 GCA_016929365.1 Lentisphaerota bacterium | reverse complement strand
TGGCGGTGCGGCAACCGCGGCAACGTGGCGTCCGTGCTCATCGAAAAACCGGCCCGCGGCGACTTCCTGCCGATTCTCGACGGCGGGTACAGCCTGCAATACAGCCCGCTGCTCGAGTACCGCGAGGGGAGCGGCCTGGTGTTGTTCTGCCAGATGGACGTCACCGGGCGCACCGCCGACGATCCGGCTGCCTTGCGGCTGGCGCGCAACCTGCTGGAGTATGCGAGCGCATGGAAAGCCCGCCCGCGACGCCGGGCGCTCTATGCCGGCGATCCGGCGGGAAAGCGGCACCTCGAGACCGCCGGTTTCCGGCCCGCGGTCTTCGCGGGCGGCGTGCCCGCTGCCGGCGACGTGCTGATCGTGGGGAAGGGCGGGGGCGGCACCCTCGCCCCGCATGCGGGGGCCCTGGGGGCCTGGCTGGATGCGGGTGGCCGCGTGGTGGCGCTTGAGTTGGACGAGCGGGAGGCGGGCTCTTTCTTGCCTTCGCCGGTCCGGATGCGCCGCGGGGAGCACATTGCGGCGCATTTCGAACCTTTCGAGGTCGATTCCCCCTTGGCCGGCATCGGACCGGCGGATGTCCACAACCGCGACCCGCGCGAACTGCCCCTGGTCCGCGACGGAGCCCGCGCGGTGGGCGACGGGGTACTGGCCGTGATGGACGGCGGGCGGGTCGTTTTCTGCCAGATGGCGCCGTACCGTTTCCGCACCGACGCGGGGAATCAGCGGCGTACGTTCCGCCGCGCATCGTTTCTGTTGACGCGCCTGCTGGCCAACCAGGGGGTGGAGTCGGAAACGCCTTTGCTGGGGCGGTTTGCGTCGCCGGTCGAGGAGGCTACCGGCGAGTCGGTCGTGCGGAACGGCGATTTCCGGAAGACCGGGTCCGGGGGCGGGCTCCCGGAGGACTGGGTTTTCAGCGCCGAAGCGAAGCGCGCGTCATGCGTTCCGGAGTCCGCCGGGCCGGGGGCCGCAACGCGGGTTGTGCGCCTCGCGAACCCCGCGCCCGGCGCCGGCTCCCGCGGCAGCGTGATGCTGGCGCAGCACGGCGTGCCGATGGCCGACAAGCAGTACTATCGCGTCTCGCTGCGCGCCCGGTCGGAAGGGCTGGAGGACGGCGAGATCACGCTGACGGTCATGAACACCGACCGTTGGCATCCCCTGTTCGACTACCAGCGATTCGCCCCTTCCGGGGAGTGGAAGACGTTCACCTTCCTGGTGAAGGCGCAGGCTTCCGCCGCGGCGAATACCCGGTTCCAGATCTGGTACGACTGTCCGGGCACGGTATGGCTTGCCGACGTGAGCCTGACGCCCTGCGCGGCGCCCACCGATGGGCGGTGGTCCGGCGGACTGTATCTCGACCGGCCCGAAGAGTGGGACGATCCCTATCGTTTTTTCCGGTGGTAAGGCGAGTCCCCTCGGGGCACGCGCACACGGATGCGCCGGCGGCCATGGCGGTGCAGGGCCGACGGCAAGACCCGCGAACCGGCATCCCGGCGGTTTTGCCGCGGGCCTAGATCCGCCAGCCCTTGCGATAGCGGTGCTGCACGAACCGCTGGGCCGCCCCGCCGTTCCTGGCGAGCAGGCCGGCGGCATCCCACTCCACCTTCGCGCCGGCGCGGTAGGCTACGTTCCCGAGCAGCACGGTCTCGCTCAGCGCGCCGGAATAATCGAAATCGCACGAGGTCGCGCCGCCCTGTTTGCAGGCCGCGATCCACTCCTCGTGGTGGCCGATGGAATCCGGGATGAACGGATCCGGCGGCTCGAAGCCTGCGAACGCCTCCTGCGGGAGCAGCCGGTGCCGCGTGTAGTCCGCCAGCAGCATGCCCTTCGTTCCGACGAACAGCACGCCGCTGGGCCACGGCTTGCGTTTCCCGCCGTCTTCCACGCCCGGTTCCGAAAGCACCGACCGCAGAAGATCGGGCCGCCGGCCGCCGTGATACCACGTCAACCGGACGGGCGGCCGGTCGCCCCGCCCCGGGTATTCGTAGCGCACCACCAGCCAGGGCGGAACGGTCTCCGGGTGCACCGGCGGGCCGTCCACCACCTCCACCGACGAGCAGTTGCGGAGGTCCAGCGCCCAGTGCGGAAGGTCCAGGTAGTGACAACCGAAATCCCCCAGTCCGCCGCCCCCGAACGCCCACCAGTTCCGCCACCGGCCGGGCAGGTAGGCCGGATGATACGGCCTCGGCTCCACCGGCCCCAGCCACAGATCGTAGTGCAATCCGGCCGGCACCGGCGGGGTGTCCGACGGGCGCTCCATGCCCCCGTAGCTCACGTTCACCCACACGTGCACCTCGGCCACCGGTCCGATGACGCCGCGCTGCACCAGTTCCACGGCTCTGCGGTAATTCGTGCCCGCGTGAATCTGCGTCCCCATCTGGGTCACCCGGCCGCCCCCGCGCGCCGCCTCGCGGATGACGCGGCATTCCGAAACGGTGCGGGCCAGCGGCTTCTCGCAGTAAACATGCCGGCCTCCGCGAAGCGCCAGGGTGCTGACGACGGCATGCGTGTGGTCCGGGGTCGAACAGACCACGGCGTCCAGATCGTTTCGGTCGAGCAGCCGGCGGAAATCGTTGTAGGTTTCTGCCTGCGGGTGCTTCGCGGCCGCGGCGGCCAGTCGCTCGTCGTCCACGTCGCAGATCGCCACGACGTTTTCGCCGGAGACTTTCTGGAGATTGTCGGCCCCGCGGCCGGCGACGCCCACGACGCCGATGTTCAGTCTCTCGTTGGCGGAAGGGCGGCGCACGGCCTTGGCGGCAGGCATGGGGCCGAGTCCCCACGCGATTCCGGAGAGCGCGGCCGCCCGGAGGAACCGGCGGCGGCCGATGCGGATGTTCCGAGGAGGGCTCATGCGCCGGATGATACGAAACGCATGGGAGGAAGCAAGGCCGACGGCAGGGCCGACAGGCGGTCGCGGCAGGCAAGGCCGACGGGTGGAAAGAGAAAACGCGGGCGGCCGGTTCCGGTCCGGTCACGCTTTGGACTTGGACGCCTGGGGCCTCTCCATGAACTCGCGAACGGCGGAAAGGACGTCCT
>JAFGIZ010000072.1 GCA_016929365.1 Lentisphaerota bacterium | reverse complement strand
GTCGGCGGCGGGATCGCCACGCTCGACGACATGTCCCGTGTACTGCAGGCGGGAGCGGAGAAAATTTCCGTCAACACCCTGGCGGTGCGCAATCCCGCGCTGATTGCCGAGGGCGCGCGCGCGTTCGGGTCGCAGTGCATCGTGGTGGGCATGGATCCCAAGGCCGTCGCGCCGTCCGACACCTGTCCGAGCGGGTACGAAGTTACGGTGCGCGGATTCCGTGAATACACCGGATTGGACGCGCTGGCCTGGGCGCGGCGCGTGGTGGAGCTGGGCGCCGGCGAAATCGTCGTGAATTCCGTGGATGCCGACGGGACGCGCGCGGGATATGCACTGGCCCTGACCCGCCGGATCGCGGAAACGGTCTCCGTGCCGGTCGTGGCGTCCGGCGGGGCGGGGAAGCCGGAACATCTCGTGGAGGTCTTCCGGGACGGCCGGGCCGACGCGGCGATTATTGCCGGCATGATTCATACCGGGGCCTACAGCATACCGCAGATCAAGCAACACCTGGCCGCGGCCGGCGTGCCCGTGCGGCAGCACTGGTAGGCGGCGCGGGCCGGGGTGTGTCCGGTTACGCCCGGAGTGCGGCGGGCAGCGGACAATCGCGGCAGGCGTTCCGGTTGTTCAGACAGAAATCGTGGAAGATCTGCAGCAGGCCCTGCCGCCGGATTCCGTCTCTGTAAAGCGCCGGGTCGTGATCGCGGCCGAAGAGTGCGTGGGCGGTTTCGCGGAGCAAGGCGTTGTCCTGTCCGGCCGGCAGGACGTCGAGCAGGGGGGTGACGGTGCGGCCCTGTACCGCCAGGAAGGGCAATACGACGTTGGTCACAACGGCCGCGCGGCGCGGCGCGCCGAGCAAGGCGACGGGTTTGGGACCGGGCGGCCGGCCGAACGACAGGCGGTGCGTCCAGTAGGCAAGCCCGCTGTCCCGCCCGGGCGTGGTGACCTCGGCGAACAGGCGCTGCAGCGCCGCGACGGCGGTTCCGGGCTTGTCGAGGGGAATGCCGGCGAAGCGGTCGGCCAGATCGGTCGGGGGACCGAACAGGAGTGCCGCGGCGGCCAGGCGCCGGACGGGATGGTTCTGCGGGCGCAGACCGTCCAGCCGCCAGTTTCCGGCTTGCGCCGGATGCCGGCCGGCGGCGTGCCGCTTCCACCAGATGCTCCAGAGACGGCGGACAAAGGTGCGCGTGGCGCGGTCCCAGCGCGGGGAGGGACGCGTGGGGAGCAAGCCGGCCGCGCCGACCAGGAGGGTGTAGGCATCGAGCGCATCGGCGCAGGAATCGCGCAGGAGCGCGTACGGCACCCGCCGGGCCAGGGCGCGGAGCGGCGCGCTGTTATGCTTGTATCCGAGGGCCGCGAACGTTTCCTCGTAGAGGGCCTGGTCGGCGCCGCGGGCGGCGGCCGCCGCACCGAGGCGGTCGGCCTTGATGCGGAGCCGTTCGTGGCCGGCGGCGGCGAGGACCTGTGCGCGGCGATCGGGCGGCAGCACGGCGAAGGCCACGGCGCAGGGCGGGCGCGCGGCGCGGAGGCAGGCGTAGGGATAGGCGGTCACATCGATATTCTCAAACGAGAACGCGGGGTCGGCTTGCAGGGCCCGCTGCAGGGCGACGCGGACGGTTCCCGGCGGGAGCGCATCCGGGGGGAGGGGCGCGTCGAAGTACGTGACATGGGCGGCAATATGCGCGTAACGGGGGTCGCCGCCGTGGCCGTGTTCGAGCCAGCCGCGGGGGTGGACGTGGATTTCGACATCGCCGTGCAGGCGGCGCCCGTGCGGTCCGAGGCGCAGAACGGCCTCCAGAAAGTCCGGGCCGGCCTCGAGATTCCACCGGCCGGGCGTCTCGACCCGGAGCATCCGGCCGTCGGACGTGTGGAGTGTCGCGGGTCGCCAGGCCGGATCCGCCCAGACGCATTGGAGGTGCCGTTCCGTAAAGGGGAAGACGGGCGGCTGCGGCCGGCGCTCCCGCAGGAGCATGGCTGCGGGCGGGCCGGCGGGATACTGCGCGGCCAGCGGAAACAATCGGTCCAAATCCACGACGAGCCCCTTTTTCGTGGTTGCTTGACTGAGCCTGAAGGGCGAACATAATACGCTGACTGAGGGCGGTCCAGAATAAAGGCGGCGAAACGGTATCCAGTGCCTCGTTGCGGAGTCATGGCTCCGGAGTCCGTGTTGGCGGGGGAATCGAGAATCCGTGATACAGGTAGAACATCTAACCCGGCGGTTCGGGCGCACGACGGCGGTGGACAACGTCTCGTTTCGCGTGGCGCGGGGTGAGATCCTGGGGTTCCTGGGCCCGAACGGGGCCGGGAAGACAACCACCCTGCGCATTCTGGCTTGCGCGTTGGCCCCGACGGGCGGACGGGTATACGTCAACGGTCTGGACGTGTTTACGCAGTCCCTGGCGGTGCGGCGCCGCGTCGGGTATCTGCCCGAAAACCTGGCCCTGTATCCCGACATGCGCGTGGGGGAATACCTGCGTTACCGCGGGCGCTTGAAAGGGTTGGGGCGCCGCGCGTTGCGGATACGCGTTGCGGATGCCGTGACGCGCTGCGGGCTGGCCGGTGCCGAACGGCAGATGATCGGCCGCCTGTCACGGGGCTACCGCCAGCGGGTCGGACTGGCCGACGCGCTGCTGCACGATCCGGCGGTGCTGCTGCTGGACGAGCCGACCATCGGACTGGACCCGTACCAGATTCGCGAGACGCGGCGGCTGATTGCCGGCCTGGGAGGACGGCATACGGTCATTCTGTCGAGCCATCTGCTGCCGGAAGTCGAGACCGTGTGCCAGCGGGTGCTGATTATGAACCGCGGTGCGATCGTGGCATGCGATACGCCGGAGACTTTGGCGGCGCGCATGAAAGCCCGTGCCGAGCTGCGCGCGGAGATCCGCGGCCCGCGCGAGGCGGTGACGGATGTATTGCGGCGTGTGCCGGGCGTCGCGCACGTCAGCGGTACGGGCGACGGGGAGTGGGGGCAGTATGCCTGCTTGTGCGAAGACGCGGAAGACCTCCGCGAGGCCGTCTTCCGCGCGGTAGCGGGGCAGGGCTGGACGCTGCGCGAACTGCGGACCGTGCGCCGCAATCTGGAGGATGTGTTTATGGCGTTGACGGAAACGGACGCACCGGAGGCGAGGGCTGAGACATGGCGTTTCTGACACTCTGGCGCCGTGAACTGGCGGCCCATTTTCTCTCGCCGACGGCCTACGTGACCCTGGTTATCTACCTGTCCCTGGCCGGCGGCACGTTCTGCGCGGGTATCGTGAGGCAGTCGGGTACAACCGAGCCGCCGCTGATGCAGCTTTTTGCGGCGCTGGCTTTCTGGATGACGTTCCTGATCGCGGTGGTCTGTATGCGGGTCTTTGCCGAAGAGCGGCGCTCGGGCACGATCGAGATGTTGAGGACGGCCCCCTTGACGGATGCCGCGGTGGTCTTGAGCAAGTATGCGGGGGCCCTGACGTTTGTGCTGCTGGTCATGGCTCCGGCCGCGGGGTACGCGTTCGTTCTGGACGCATTGAGCCCCGGCATCGAGGGCATCGACACGGGCGCGTGGGCGGCCGGTTGTCTCTACCTGGTTCTGCTGGCGGGCCTGTGCGTGGCGGCGGGTACGCTGGTTTCGCTGCTGACGCGCAGTCCGGTCGTGGCCGCACTGGGCTGCCTGGCGGTGATCTGGCTGATTCTGCTGCTGGGCTGGCTGCTGGAGGCCGTGCCCGGGGCGGACCGGCAACTGGCGGAACGGCTTTCGGTGACCGATCAGCTGGGGACGTTCGGCCGGGGCGTCGTCGACACGCGCCCCGCGGTCTTGATGCTGTCGGCAACCGCGGTGTTGCTTTTCGTGAGCATACGGGTACTGGAATCACGGCGCTGGCGATGAACGATCCAAGCGGAAAGCGGAGTATCTGGCGGCAGCGCGGGCGCCGTTTTGCCCTGGGACTGAACGTAGGGCTCGCCTCGTTGCTGGCCGTGATACTGGCGGTTCTGTTCAACGTGCTGGCGCAGCATTACTACTGGCGCTGGGACGTCAGCGGGGCCGGCACGTGGACGGTGTCCGACAAGAGCCGCAGTGTGCTGGGCGCCTTGCAGGAAGACGTACGCGTGGTTGCGTTCTTCCAGCGACACCACGCCCTTTACGATCATGTGCGCAATCTCCTGCGCGAATTCGAATACGCGGCGCGCCCGGCGCCGGGCCGTCTGGAAGTGGAATTCGTCGATCCCGACCGTGAGCTGGCGCGCACCCGCGAGCTGGCCGAGCGTTACGATGTGTCGGACGTGAATGTCGTTGTCTTCGATGCCGCGGGCCGGCGCAAGTATGTGGAGGCCGGAGATATCGTTGAGTACGACGTCGACCTCGCCGGGTTGCTGACGACAGGCCGGGCCCGGCGCCGCCTGACGGCGATCCGCGCCGAACAGGCCTTCTGTTCGGCCCTGCTTAACGTGACGCAGGCGGCGCGCCCGGTCGTCTACTGGCTGAGCGGCCACGGCGAACGGGGTATGGACGATTTCAACGAACAGACCGGATACTCGGCCATCGCGCGGATCATGCGCCGGGACAACATCGAGCTGCGAGTCCTCCTGCCGGCCGAAACGCACGGCATCCCCGAAGAGTGCGCAACCCTGTTGATTTTCGGGGCCGACCGGCGGATCTCCGAACCGGAGCGCGACATGATCGGAGCCTATCTGGACCGGAGCGGACGGGTCATGGTGCTGAGCGACGCGGGCGCCGACGGCGGGCTGGAATCGTTGTTGCTTCGCTGGGGCGTCGTGCTCGGACAGGACGTGGTTGTGGATCCGCAACGGACATTAACAGGGCGCGAAGTGTTTGTTACGGAATACGCCGACCATCCCGTTACCCGCGGGCTGGACGGTGTGGGTACGGTGTTCTATATGCCGCGTTCCGTCACGGCGGCCGCCGGGTTCGATGAACAGGCGGGCGACGGGGCGGCGGACCGGCCGCGCGTGAGCGAGCTGGCGCTTTGCAGTCCGGAAGGATGGGCGGAAGCCAATCTCAAGGTTTCGCCCGCGCGCTTCGACCCCGGCGTGGACCGGCGCGGCCCGGTTTCCGTGGCCGCGGCCGTGGAAAAAGGCCGCATCCGGGGCCTGGAGATCGAGATTCGCCCGACGCGCCTGGTGGTGATCGGTGACAGCGACTTCGTCTCGAACGGGGCGTTGCGCAGCGGCGTGGGCGGCAACGAGGATTTCTTCATGAACGGGCTCAACTGGCTCCTGGAACGGGAAACCCTTCTGGCCGTTGCGCCGCGTGTGCCGGGCGCGCTCGATCTGGGACTGGACCGCCGGGGCGTCCGGCGCGTCTTTTTGATCCTGACGTTCGGCGCACCGGCCCTGGCCATCCTGGCGGGACTGGCGGTCTGGTGGCGGCGGCGGAGATAACGGGGACGCAATGACGTTTCGAACAACGGGGAGACTGCTGGCCGCGGTGTGTGTGACAGCGGCCGCGGTCTGGCTGGTCAAAGCGCATGTCCGTTCCACCGACGAACGGACACAGCGCCGCCGCCGCTTGATGACGGATTCGCTCGAAACGGTTAACCATTTGCTGATCGAGCGGGGCGGGATGCAGGCGGTCTGCAGACGTGAACCCGGCGGCTGGATGATGGAACGCCCGGTCCGGGCCCGGGCCGCCGACGCGGCGATCGAGCGCATTCTGTCCGTTCTGGAAAGCGCGGTACGGCAGGAGGTGATAACCGGCGTACAGCGGCGGGAGCGCCGCCTGACCCTGCGCGATTACGGGCTGACCGAACCGCGGGCGAGACTGGTGTTGAACGGGGCGCAGGGACGCGACGAACTGCTGGTGGGCGGGGACGCGCCCGTCGGCGATGCGGTCTACGTGAAACTCGCCGGCCATGACGAGGTATGCAGTGTCGCGCGGGATATCCTGGACGCCGTGCCGGAAACACTGGAAGCCCTGCGCGACCGGCTGGTCTTGCGCGGAGATCCCCTGCGAACGCGGCGCGTCGACCTGCAGCGCCCCGAGACCGGGTTCATTCAGCTGACGTATCGCGATGGGCGCTGGTGGATCGACCAGCCCGTCACCGCACGTGCCGAAGACGCTGCCGTAACGGCGCTGCTGCAGGCGTTATACGGCTTGCGGGTGCGGTCGTTTGTCTGGGATGCGCCCGTTGACGAGGGCGGGACCGCGGGGAGCGAGGATCCCGGCCGTCTGGAACCGTACGGCCTGGCGCCCGACGAAGCGCGGGCGCGGGCAACCGTCTGGATGCGAAACGGCGAAGGGCCCGGCCGCACGTTGATCGTCGGCAAACGCGCGGGAGAGGCCGGGGATACCGTGTACGCGAAAAGACGGGATTTCGATTCCATTGTCACCGTCAGCTCGGACATTCTGGACGTGCTGGACGTTTCCGTCAACGCTCTGCTCTCGCGCGACCTCTTTGCCGCGCCGCCGGAGGCCGTGGACGAGGTGTGTTTTGAACGGGATGACCGGAAACTGGTTCTGCGTCGCGCGCCGGACACGGGCTGGAAGATCGAGGAGCCGGTGCAATGGGCGGCCGACGACCGGGTGGTCAACACGGTCCTGGCCCGCCTGCGGCGCTTGAGGGCCGCGGACATCATGGCGGGCACGGCGGAGACCGTTGCCGCCAGGGCGGCCTGGCGTGTGCGCCTGGGGGCCGGCAAGCCGGCGTTGCTCGTGGGGCCGCACACGAACGGACAGACCGCGGTCTGGGCACGGTTCGAAAACGGCGATGGTCCCGTGTACATGCTTGACGCGAACCAGGTTGCGGCCAGCGGGATCTCCACGGACCCGCTGGATTTCCGAGACCGGAGCTTCCTCTCGGTGAAACCCGAAAACGTGCGCGGGTTGACCGTCTGGCGGCCCGCCGGCGAGCAATCGGTGGTGCGTAACGAGGCGGGCGACTGGATGCCGGCCGAGGGGGCCACCGGACGCGTGGACCGCGCGTCCGTGGAAGCGGTGCTGCTGACGGTCGCCGATTTGCGCGCCCTGCGTTCGGCCGGCCGGCTGGACGACGTGAAGGCCGCCTGCGGACTGGATGCCCCGTCCGCCGCGTTAACGCTGGACCTGAGCGGCGAAGCCGGTATACGGAAAACGGTCTTATTCGGCAGCGCCGCGGGCCCGGGGGAGGTCTATGCGGTGATCCAGGGGCAGGACGTGGTGTTTGTATTGGACGCGGCCCGAACGCGGCTCTTGACCGCCGCCGTGCTGCGTGCCGACGGCGCCGGCGGGACACCGGCGCCGTGAGCTCCGTGAATACGGCGCGCCATAAAGCCTTCCGGCGTGCGACCCTGCTGGTCCGGCTGATCGCGGTGGCGGCGGTGTGTGTCCTGGCGGGTGGGGCCTACCTGGGCATCGTCGGCTTTCCCGGGTGGCTGGAACGGCGCATTCTGGGGCGGCTGAGTCCCCGCGGCATGACGCTGGAGGCGTCCCGTATCCGCCTGGATCATCGCGGAGGCCTGGCATTCCGGGATGTGGCCCTGTACCGGCAGGGGGTGGTGGGGCCGCCGTTTTTTGAAGCCGCCCGGGTCAACGCGGCCCTGGAACCCGCCGCCCTCGTGCGGAGCGATACGCCGCTGTGGACCGTAAGGGGCGTCGAAGCCGTGTTTCGCGGGGAGCAGCGGGACCGGCGGGCGGGCGACGCCGCACGGACCGCCCTCGCGCCGCCGCCGCGCGAAACCCGGGATGACGCGCGTGCCGGGCCGCGGCAGACGTCGGGCGTGCGCATCGAGCTGCAAGCGTTTGACTTCTGGGGCCTCCCCCTGGAGTCGCTGGAGGGCGTCCTGTGGCGATCCGAGAGCGCGGTGGCGCTGGAAGACATCAACGCCCGCGTGCGCGGAGACGGCGGCGGGCCGGTTCGCGGCGCACTGCGCTATACGCCGCGGGAAGCGCTCCTGACCGGACGTTTGGAGACAGGATTCGATCCCCGTCTGGCCCTGCCGTTTGTGCGGGCCGCGGAGGTTCCGGCCCTCGCCCGGGTGATTGAACGTTTTCGCTTCGACGGCCCGCCGCCGCGTTTCGACCTGGCCTTCAGCCGGGCGCGCGGGCAGCGTGGCGGGGTGTATGCGCTGGAGGGACGGTACTGGATGGAGGCCTGCGCCTATAACGAGGTGCCTGCACTGCGCGTGGACGGCCGCTTGCAGATTGACGCAACGGCCACGAATACCGTGGTGGCGCTTGATCCCATGCTCGTCGTGCGGGAAGAAGGCATCGCCCGGGGAGGACTGAGCGTGCGGTACCCGCCCGGCGAAGTGGTGTTTCACGGACGGTCGGGTATCGATCCCGACGCGCTCCTGGCCATGACCGGCGCGCTCAAGGGGCGGACCACGCCGTGGCGTTGTCACGGGCCGGCCGTCATCGAGGCGCAGGGACGCGTCGGTCTGCGACCGGGGGCCCGGACCGCGTTCGAGGCCGACATGGCCTGCCGGGACGTGGAACTGGCCGGCTACCGCGCGGAAACGGCGGCGTTTACGCTCGAGGTCAGGGGCCGGACGAACCGGCTCAACGGGGTGCGCGGGACGTTGTATGGCGGCGCGTTTGAAGGAGATGCCACCTTTGTGCGTCCGGCAACGCCCACCGGGTCGGTGCGTTATGTCGTTTCGGCCTCCCTGCACGACGCGAATTTCGAGCCCGTTGCGGCGGTGCTCACGGCGGATGCGCAAAAGGCGGTCGAAGGGCGCCTCTCCGGTAACATCCGGGTGGCGGGCTTGATGGGAGCGGGGCGGGGCCGGTCGGTCGCCGGTCGAGGATCGTTGAAAATTGTCCGCGGCCGTCTCTTTCTGTTGCCGTTGTTCGGCGAGCTTTCCGATTTTCTGACGAAGACGATTCCGGGCCTCGATTTCGTATTGCGCCAGAGTGACGCGCGGGCGGATTTCCGGATTGCCGGCGGCGGCGTGCATTCGGACAAGGTGCGTATTGAAGGGGACATCCTGAGCCTGGTGGGCGCAGGCCGGTGCGGGTTTGACGGCGCGCTCGATTTTGACGTGCAGCTAACGTTCATGAAGGAGCATACGCTCGTGGCCAGGTTGCTCCGTACGGTGACCTACCCCCTCAGCAAGCTGCTTGAGTTCCGGCTGAGCGGGACCGTGGATGAGCCGCATTGGTACCCGGTGCACTGGCCCGGAGACCCGGGCCGCAAGGACGGAACGGCGGGCCAATGACAACGTTTTTTATCAAGACGTACGGGTGCCAGATGAACGTGCGCGATTCGGAAGCCGTGAGCGTTCTGCTCGAGTCCCGCGGATACAGGGAAACGGACCGGGAGGACGATGCCGACGTCGTGCTGGTTAATACGTGCAGCGTGCGCGGCAAGGCGGAAGACAAGGCCCTGGGCAAGCTGGGGCTCGTGGCCGCCCGCAAGCGGGAGCGCCCGGGGTTGTATGTGGGCGCCCTGGGGTGCATGGTGCAGCGGCTGGGCGCCGCGCTGTTTGAGCGGGTGCCGGCGCTGGACCTGGCGGCGGGACCGGCGGCGCTCGCACGGCTGCCGGCGCTGCTTGAATCGGTGCGGGCCGGCCGGCGCCCCGTCCTGGACGTTGCGACGCGGGGCCGCGGCGCGGAGACGTTGACGGGACATGCACGCGGCGGACAATCTGCTTTCGTGACTATTCTGTACGGCTGCGATCGCCGCTGCACGTATTGTATCGTTCCGTCGGTGCGCGGCCCGGAGTGGAGCCGTCCGGCCGACCGTGTCCTGGCGGAAGTGCGCAACCTGGCCGCCGGCGGTTGCCGCCGCCTTACCCTGCTGGGCCAGAGCGTCATGGCGTACGGACGGCGCAATGCCGTGTGGCCCGCCGGCTACCGCTCGCCCCGGGGTTTCGAGGAGCCTCTGCCGCGTCTTCTCGAGGTTGTGGACGCGGTGGACGGCGTGTCGCACATCGAGTTCACGTCGGGGCATCCCGCCGGCTGCACGCCCGAACTGGCGCGGGCCATGGCCGAATTGCCGGCGGTCAGCCCGCATCTGCATCTGCCGTTGCAGTCGGGTTCGGACCGCCTTTTGCGGCTGATGCGGCGGGGGTATACGGTGGCGGCTTATCGGGCGGCCGTGGGCCGGGTCCGTGCAGCGGTACCGGAGGTCGCGCTGACCACGGATATCATTGTGGGGTTCCCGTCGGAGACGGAAGCGGATTTCGACGCGACGCGACGGCTGATGCGGGAAATCGGGTTCGACAGCGCCTTCATCTTCAAGTATTCTCCCCGCCCGGGTACCGTTGCGGCGGAGTGGGCGGACGATGTGCCGTGCGAAGAGAAGCAGCGCCGCAACCGGATCCTGCTGGAGGACCAGATAAGGCGGTCGCGCCGCGCGGCCGGCCAACGGCCGGCCGCGGGATAGTCCCGCGCGGGAAAAGAGGAGCGGATGTGAGTCTGGCTGCGACAACGATACTGTTGGGGGCCGTGCTGTGCGCCCTGTACCTGCCCCTGGCGGCGGCGCCGGCGCGGGCGCGGGCCTGGCTGGTCCGCTTCCCCCGCAGCCGCTGGCCGGGCCGGATCCTGACGGCGGCGGACCTGATCTGGGCGGCGTGGCTGTTGCAGCAGATGCCCCTGGGGCGGTTCGACCGCTACAAGCCGCTGTTGTACCTCCTGACTCCCCTGACCTACGGGTTGATTATCGCGCTCATGGACGAATTACTTTCGCCGCGGGCACTGGGCGGCTTGCTGGTCCTTGTGCCCGCCGCGTTGCTGCGCCTGGCCCGGTGGCACCCTTCACCGTGGCGTCTGGTCGTCGTCGTGCTGGCATACGCCATGGCCGTAAAAGGCATTCTGCTGATCCTGGCGCCGTACCGGTTTCGCCTCTGGTCGGAACGATTGTTGAGCACCGACCGCGCCTGCCGCGCCTGGGGCGGCCTCGGCCTGGCGGTCGGCCTGCTGCTGCTGGTGCTGGGCGCGGCGGTGTACTAAGGCGCCGGGCGTTCTCGTAGACGCCGCAGGAGCATGCGGTTCGTGGGGACCGGAATGCCGGCTCCGTCCGCCGCCCGGACCACGGCGCCGTTGATGGCGTCAATTTCCGTCTGCCGCCCGCGGCGGACATCCTGGAGCATGGACGAAACGTTGCCGGCGGTCTGCCGGCAGACACGTTCCACTTCGGCCGCGGCATCGGGGTAGGCAAGGCGGATGCCGCGGGCGCGGGCGACGGCCGCAGCCTCGCCGGCAGCGGCGAAAGCGGTGTCGCGCAGGTGCGCGTGCTCAAGTATGGCCCCGTTGGGTATGTCGTTGAGCGCCGTCACGGGGTTGATCGCCGCGTTGACGACCGCCTTGCTCCAGAGCATGCCCGTGCAATCGTCCCGGACCCGGGCGGCGAAACCGGCGGCCTCGAGGAGCGCGGCGAAACGGTCGGCCGCCCCCGGGGGCGTGTCCGGCCCTGCGGCAACATAGGTCTCGCCGTTTCCGGCGTGGACAACCCGGCCGGATTCCAGTTGCGTTACACCGTGGCCCGTCACCGCGCAGAGCAGGGCCGGCGAAACGAGGATTTGCCGGATCTGCTCCGCGTTGCCCAGGCCGTTCTGCAGCGAGACGACGGTCGTTTCGGGCGCGACGAGGCCACGGGCATGGCGCATGGCGGCTCCGGTGTCGTAGGCCTTGACGCACAGGACAAGAAAGGCGGGGCGGGGCAGCTCCGCGGGATTTGCGGATACCGGCACGAAAGCGCACAGCGGGGCTCCCCCCGGCGGCGGATCGATGCGCAGACCGCTCTCGTTCAAGTGCCGGGCCCGGACCGGGTCTTTGTCCAGCAGTGCGACGGACGTTCCGGCACGGTGCAGGGCGGCTGCAAACAGGCAGCCGACGGCGCCGGGACCGACAATTACGACCTGCGTTGGCGTGGCCCTGGGGGGCATGGCTTCACGGTAGCGCCGGGCGCCCCGGAGCGTCAAGCTGCGTGAGGCGCAAGAGCGTCGCCACGCGGTCGGGTCCGGCGCCGAGGGTGCTGAGCGATGCCCACGCCAGGCCCATGCGCAGGGCTCCGACGTCATCGTCCCAGGCGGCCCGGCTGATGCGGGCGCGGGCGACCGCGGACGTAACGGGTACGACATCCAGCACTTCGAAGGGATTGGCGATGGAGTAAGCCGACGCCGCGACGGGTTCGTCGTCGACGTCCAGTCGGAGGTCCAGGTCACAGCGGTCGTACGACGCGGCGTCGGGAACGGCGTCGGGGGCCCCCGGGTGGTGACTGTAAACGAGGACGACCCGCTTGGGGTCGCCGCCGGTCAAGGGGATATCCACGGGCACCTCGTACAGGCCGTCGCCGTCGAACGAGGCGTTGTCCAGCGTGAAAACCGCCACGCCCGCCCTGGGCGCCGTGGCCAGGGCCATGCCTGCGCCGTCGCGCGCCGCGGGACTGTTGGTCGGGACGGCCGGCCCTTCGATATTATGAGCGAGCCCGCTGACCATGATCAGGGCCTTCAGCGCTTCCGGTTCACCGGCCAGAAAAGGCATGGCCTCGATGCAGAGGGCGGCTACGGCGGCGACCTGGGGGGCCGCGTAACTGGTCCCGCCGGCCCCGAGGTAGGCCACCCAGGGCGCGTTGGTCGTCGCGCCCGTGATCTGCGACCCGTAGGCCGCAATCTCCGGCTTCTCAACGCCGGTAGCGGGGTTTCCGTAATTGCTGGTCCCGTTCATGTAGTCGTCATGCCAGGTGACCGTCTTTTGGCCCTTGATGTTGCCGACGGTCAGCACGTTGAAGCCGCGTCCGGGCGAGGTGACCGTCGTATCCGCGTCCGGGGCCCCGCTGTTGTTTCCGGCGGACTTCGTAAACAGAACGCGCGCGTCGGCGACAAGGTAGTCGGCATAGATGTCGGACCAGTGCAGTGTGTTGGTCTGGCGCAGGAGGTTGTCGGTGCTGTTCAACACGGCGGCGCCCGACGCGACCGCCCAGTCCACGGCAGCGCCCCAAGCCGCCTTGGACGCATCCGGCGGATTGACGCTGAGCAAATTGCACCGGAAGGCCAGGGCGCGGTACCCGGGGAACGCGTTACGGATGATCCCGCCCACGGCGGTGGCATGGGCGGAAAGCGCGCCTTCAGGGCGGTAGACCGTGGCCGGCACGTGGGGGTTGGCGATGCGGCCTGGCTCCACTTCGATGTGGGCGACGGTCACGCCGCGGCCGCTGTAGCCGTCGTTGCGGACGCTGAAGCCGCGCATGGCCGGCACCGTGACGGACAGTTCCTTGCGGGCGCGGTCCGGGTTCCGGAAAACACGCCGGACATCCGGGTGACGGGTAAGCCACGCGCGCTGCGCGGGAGTCGGCACGACGACAACCGCCGGGGCATAGTCAAAACGGTACAGCACGCGGGAGGATGCGATGCCGGCGCGGTCGAGCCACGCGCCCGTATAGGCGTGCCAGGCGGCGCGAACCCGGCGCCGGGGCGCCTCCAGAGCGGTGCGGGCGAACGACGGTGATATCGGGCGCGTCCGGAGCGGCATGCCGGCCGGGGTTTCGCGCTTGAAGCGGGGCGGACGCTCCCCCAGCGCGGCGCGGCGCACCGCGCCGCGGGTCGCCGCGGGCGCACGGAGCCAAAGCAGCACCGCCTCGTCTTCGGCTCCGGCGGCGCCCGCCAACAGCCACAGGAGCAGGCTGACGCACCGCGCGAGCGTACCGGGAACCCGGTCTGTATGATCGGTTAACATACAATAAACCCTTATTATATCGCGCGGCCCGACTGGTGGCAATGGCGCGCGTGCCGCAATCGCTGGACTTTCATCGGGGGGTAGGGTATCGGATGCCGGGTATCGAGCCAAAAAAACATGGGATACCATATACAGAGGGGGGGGCGCTGGGCGGGCATGTGCGCGGCCGTGGCAGTAAGCCTGGCGGCGCGCGCCGATGAAAATATCGGTATCGGCCATGTGACGGCCCAGTCCGTTTCGCCGGGACATATCCTGCGCCCCAACGCCGCGTTCAGCATCATGCCGGATCTGCCGGAAGGACGGTGGCGCTTCGCGGTCGGCCTGGACTGGGGCAATATCTGGAATTACGAACCGGAGCGTTTTACCATCGACGGGGAGTGGTACCGCCTGGCCGCACGCGTTTCCTATGCCTGGCGTGACGACTTCCAATGGACGCTTGTCCTGCCGTTCGTCGGCCGGAACGGCGGGTTCACCGACGGGTTCATTGAAGGCTTCCACGAGGTTTTCGGTCTCGACAATGCTCAGAGAGGCGATTTCCCTCGGGACCGTTCCCAGATCCGCATCGTCAACCCGGAAGGCGAGGTCTTCGAGCTCGACGGCGCGGCGTTCGGCCCGGGCGACGTCGGCGTGATGCTCTCGTGGCGCGTCACGAAGGGCAACGCCGTATGGCCGGCCGTGGCGCTGCAGGCCGGCGGCAGTCTGCCGACGGGGGATGATGCCGAGTTACAGGGCAACGGCGAGCCGCTCTACGGGGGCGGAATCGTGGCCTCCAAATTCTGCTCGTCCTTGAAGAGTATCCTGTATGTCGGTGCCGGGCTGTCCTTTTGCGGCCAGGAACGCCTGGCGGGGCTGGCCTTGCAGCGGACGGAATGGTCGGGCATGGCCGGCGTGGATGTCCCGCTGAGCACACGGACCCATCTCCTGGCGCAGTATACGGTCAGCTCGCCGGTGGCGAAGGATTACAAGCCTTTTTCGGAGACGGCCCACGAACTGAACGTGGGTTTCAAGCGCCGGATGGGCGAGGACCTGGTTCTGGAAGTTTCGTTGACCGAAAACCTGTTCCAGTTCAACAACAGTGCGGACGTGGGCCTGCACCTCGGACTGGAAGCCGCCTACTGAAAACGCACGGGGCGGGCCGCGTCGCCGGGCCCGCCCCGCATTCCGTTTCAGGCAGCTGTTCAGGCCAGCAACGACTTGGCCAGGTCGGCAGCCGAGGCCGCATCGGGCGCATAGCCGTCGGCGCCGATTTCGTCGCAGTACGCCTGGGTCACCGGCGCACCGCCGATCATGGTCTTGGCGTTGCAATCGGAAGCCTTCATGGCTTCCACAACGGCCTTCATATTCGTCATGGTGGTGGTCAGCAGGGCCGAAATACCCACGACCTTGGCTTTGTTTTCCTTGGCGGTCTGGACGAACTTTTCGGGTTCGCAGTCAATGCCGATGTCGACCACCTTGAACCCGGCCCCTTCGAGCATCATGCCGACCAGGTTCTTCCCGATATCGTGGAGGTCGCCCTTGACCGTGCCGATCACGGCGGTGCCGATCGGCTCCACGCCGGAGGCGGCGAGCTCAGGCTGGAGAATTTCCATGCCGGCTTTCATGGCGCGTGCGGCGATCAACACTTCCGGAACGTAGACTTCGTTCTTCTTGAAGCGTTCGCCGATGATGCTCATGCCGGCCAGGAGGCCTTCGTTCAGAATCTTGTCGGGCGCCGTTCCCGCGTCGAGCGCCTTCTGGACATGTTCCTTCACGTCGTTGGCTTTGCCTTTCATCAGGCAGTCGGCGATGTCTTGCAGTTCACTCATGTCTGATCAGTCCTCCGCTTGGTATGCGACGCATCTTCACATAGTGCGCCTTTGCCCGCATAGGAAAACAGAAAACCCGGACCGGGTATAGTCCGGTCTTTTTGTAAAATATAATCATCTTGCTGATTTTTGGTTGAAAAACGCGTCATTATCTGAAAAAAAAGAAGAAACAGGCGGATTCTTATGCCGAAATTGTCGCAGCGGTTGATGACGGAGGTGGGGCGAACGTATTATCGGTCGTACGGGATCCGGCCGCGTTTCATTGACTTGGCAGGGCGTGTCAGGCTGGGTGACGATCCGTGGGCGGGGGTGGGCGCGGTACGCCGGAAGCGGAGCGTGGCCCTGCAGGAGAGCGTGAACGCGGGGGCCGCGAGCGTTTTCAGCCCGGTACCCGGCCTGCGGGCGTGGGTTGTGGCCCTGGAAGACCGGCGCATGGTCCACGGGGCGGTCATGGGGGGCGAGGTGGCGGCGGAAGACCGCGCCGGCACGGTGGAGGAGCGGGCGGCGGAGCTGGGGGAGCGCGGGCTGACGCGCGCGGAGGCGCGGCGCCTGGCGCGGCGGCTGCCCGTGTGGTCCGAGGCGCGTATCCGCGAGGCGGGGCGGGGGCTCATGGAGACGTTCTACCGGATCAGCGGATGGCAGCCTGAATTGATGGACGAGAACCGCTTGCGGCTGCAACAACAGCAGCAAATCAACCGGGCCGTGGAGGACCTGCGCAACAACGGCCAGAATGCCCTCTATACGTTCGAGAAGGAGCGGGCGCTGCTGGCCCACACGCGGGCCGGGGATCGAAACGAGGCGCGCCGTATTCTGAATGAGATGCTGGCGGCCATCTATATGTCGTCACCCCAGCTGGTCGTGCTGCGCGCGCGGACGATAGAACTGATGACCTGCCTGACGCGGGCGGCGATCGAGGACAACCCCCTCATGGAGCCGTTGATTGAGCGCAATCATACCTATACGGAACGGGTGATCGCGGCGCGCAGCTTCGAAGACCTTTCCACGGCCCTGATGGAAGCGCTGGACGATTTCATAGACGGCATTTACCTGCACGGAGTGAACCGCTCCAATCAGAAGGTCCGCCGGGCGCTGGACTTCATCAGCGCCCATTTCCGGCAGCGCATCTCTCTGCGGACGGTGGCGGAAGCGGTGGGGCTCAGCCCCTGCCGCCTGGCGCATCTGGTGAAAGACTTGACGGGCCGGACGGTATCGCAGATTATCCAGGAGGTACGGGTGCGTCACGGCCAGCAATTGCTGGACCGGACGGACCGTTCCTGCGCCCGGATCGCGTACGAAGTCGGATTCGGCGACCAGAGCTACTTCATTAAACATTTCAAGCGGTTGACGGGGACGACGCCGGGCCGGTATCGCCGGGCGCGCCAGGGGCGGCTGCGCGGAAAGGAGCGTGTCTGATGTCCGAGGAAATCAAGGTAGGCGTGGTGGGGTGCGGCTACTGGGGCCCCAACCTGATCCGTAATTTCAGCGGGTTGCCGGGTTGCCGGCTGGCGGCCGTTTGCGATGTGAGCCGCGAACGCCTGGAGCACATGAGCCGCCTGTACGCCGGGGTCGCCTGTTTTGACAATTTCGACCGCTTCTTGAAGGAGAGCGGGTGCGACGCCGTGGCGATAGCGACGCCGGTGTATCTGCATTACAAGATGGCGTGTCCGGCGTTGGAATCGGGGAAGCACGTGTTCATCGAGAAACCGATGGCCTCATCCTCCAAGGAGTGCGATGCGCTGGTCGAGCTGGCGGCGGAACGGTCCCTGACCCTGATGGTCGGCCACACCTTTCTGTATTCGGCGCCCGTGCGCAAGATCAAGGAAATCGTGCAGGCCGGCACGATCGGAGACATTCGTTACGTCAGCTCCCGCCGGCTCAATCTGGGATTGTTCCAGAAAGACATCAACGTGGTCTGGGACCTGGCGCCGCATGACATTTCCATCGTCAATTACATCATGGATGCGGCGCCGACAGCCGTGAACTGCCAGGGCGAAGCGCACGTGACGCAGGGCATCGAGGATGTGTCGAGCCTGGCGATGTTCTTTCCGGGCGGGCGCTTCGCGATGATCCACAGCAGCTGGCTCGATCCCAAGAAAGTGCGCGAGATGACGGTGGTCGGCACCAAGGAAATGATCCTGTACGACGACCTCGAGCCGTTACAGAAAATCAAAATCTACGATCAGCGCGTGGAACGGCCGCCGCACTACGATACGTATGCCGAGTTCACGTATTCCTACCACTACGGCGACATGCATGCGCCGCGGATCGACCAGGTGGAGCCCCTGCGGGTGGAGTGCGGGCATTTCCTGGATTGTATTCGTACCGGCAAGAGACCCTTAACCGACGGCCGCAGCGGCCGGGACGTGGTGCGCGTACTGGAAGCCGCCAGCGAATCGCTGGGCCGGCAGGGCGCGCGGGTCGAGGTCTAGACCGGAGCGGCGTCAGCCGACGTGCAGCGCCGCGATCTTGGCGCGGTCGGCGTCCGAAATGGAGTCGAACTGCACGGCCAGGTCCAGGTTCCCGCGCGAGCCCAGGCGGACCACGCGGCAGACGGCCTTCCACGCCGGCAGCGCCGGCTCATCAATCTCCAGGATCAGGCGGAATGGTTTGGCCGGCAGCGTGCCGGCGTCCATCCGGATATCCGTGAGGCGTGCGCCCCCGCGGCTGAGGTCGGAGACCCGGGCCGTGCCGCCTTGCGCGTGTCCGGGTGTATCGTCGGGGGTGACACGCACGCGCGCGTTGAACGCCACGGGAAGACGCGACCAGCGTCTCTGATAGGTCATGGGACGGTTGGCGGGCGGCGGCGAGGCGGGCAGGTCGAGGAGGGTATAGAGCACGTTGGACAGCGCCGCCGCTGAGCCGTGTACGGTATCGACCGCCGCGTCCGCACCCGCCCGGCGCAGCGGGGGAAGCGCGCCGGCCGGGCCCCCGCAGAGAATGCGGTAAGGGCGCCGCCCGGCCCGGGCCTTAAGCGTGCGAATCACGCGTTCGGGCGGCATGTCGTCAAGGGCGGCGTCGAGCACGACCAGATCGGGCCGTTCGGTGCCGCAGGCCACGAGGACGTCGGCACCGGAGGCCGCCCGGTCCAGGCGGAGCCGGTCGTCGTCGTGTACGATGGAGTCGATCCGTTCGCGCAAACGCCCCGGCGGTGCGCCCAATACGATACGAAAGGTCTTGATCCGCGCGGTGTCCACCGGCAAATCGTGGCGACGGACAAAGCGTAACAGGCTGTCCCGGCTGATCAGGCGCTCTCCCGTGACGGGATTGACCGGGCCGGTCAGTTCGCCTCCGTCAAAGCGCCTGGAGATGGTCGAGCGCGAGAGACCCAACCACTGGGCCGCTTCTCCGGTCGTAAGATACGTTTCGCGTTTCAAGGGCCTTGCTCTCATAACGCAGGAACGGCGGTGAAGCAAGGCAAAATCGGCGGCCGCAGTGCTCACTTAGGGCGCCCTGGCGTCAACACGCTAACGTGGGGGGGGGCGCCATGGCGGGGAGCACTGAGGCGTTGGCAGCACGGGTTTTCAGATCTCGGGCTCCGGTTTCAGGCGGAATTCAGCCTGAAACCGGAACCCTGAACCCCGGGATCTTGCATACCGCGGCCATCGTGAGAACGGCTTAAAATGGCCGCTTTGGCGCTTTGGCGCTATCGCGGTGCGATCAAAATGCGACAAGTCCGTGCGATCAAAATGCGACTTCTGACTGATGGCATGTAAGTTGGCACGGTAGTT
>JAFGIZ010000010.1 GCA_016929365.1 Lentisphaerota bacterium | reverse complement strand
ATCCGCGTCCTCGCCGCCGCCCGCCAGCTCCGCACTGTTGAACTCTCCGGCGACCGCCTCATCCTCGTCCGCGGGTCCGACTACCTCAAAACCGGTTCCCGCTTCCCCCGCATCCAGTCCACCACCCCCGACTCCAAACTCGACGAAATCCTCCGCCACCTCAGCGGAATGAAGGCGTAGAAGGACGAATGCCGGGGCTTATTCCCCGCCAACTCCCCGCTTTCCATCTTCCGCGAATGGATCGATGCCTTGCGAGAGTTGCCGCAACTCGTTCGTCTTGTACTTGGTCACGATCATCTCCCCGTATGAGTCCAGAACAAGAAATCCCCTTTCCGTAAGGGCTCGAGCATAATCAGATTCAGGCAGCACTCGGAGTCGTCCCTCAATTTCGCGAACGGCTCGCGCGCGGACCTCCGTATCCATCAACGCCTCGTCGACGAGAGAATCCAGCACGGAGTGCGTTACCTGACGCGCGTACGCTCCTTCGCTTTGCCCCATGAAGAATCCGTTAGTCTGGAGAACACTCATGAAGACTCGATTCGTGGCGGCCAAGGCCACGGCTACAAGTTCCGATTGGCTGTTGGTGCTCGCGCGAAGGCCATGAGACCAACTGATCAGACCCAAGAGCCAGCGAGTCGCTCCGCACACTACACGGCGCTTGCCCGTGGCACTCTCTACACACGTGTAAAGGACGCAGTACGAGCGCGGCAGGTCCATGAGTCCCCTGGGATGCGACTCTACGATCTCGTGCTCCTGCTCCAACGCGAAACGAAAATGATCGTCTCTCTGAGGCTTCGTGTGCAGCAGCCCCTCCTCCGTCCTAAGCCTCCTCCAGCCTCCGCCTGATCTCGTGAAGTAAAGAAACTGCGGCGGGAGATTCTTCCCCGTCGCCAGTTCCACCTCAAAACAATCCTCAACCTTGTCGATGCCGCAAACCATCGCAGGGGATATGGATTGTCCATCCAGATTCTCGATCAAACCCATCACAGTTTCGGTATCAACAGTCGAAGTCACCTCAAACGTGTTGGTGGTCCCCGGGCGAGTTAGAACAGCAATCTCACGATCAAGCATGTAGTGGTAAGCGGTCCAGCCCCGTTCACCTTTCGTGCACGCCATCCACTTGGACCTGGACAGCCCGTGACTCTCGTCGTGAGGCATGAAACTGACAATGGCCTCAGCTTCTTCCGCCCAGCAAGTCGGCTTTGTGCTCACCACTTCCTCGATGATGCCCTTTGGATTGTAACGAACACACAGTCCTTTGATGGCCGCCAGGTCATCATCGGCCAACCTGACGCCGTCATCTACCACCACCTTGACCGGTGCGTCCCTGGTCATGAGTCCGGAACACCCCTGCACGCCGAGAAGCGACACTCCGCCCAGCAGGACAGCAAAGGCTAGTCTGCTGGACGCCGGCGGACGCCCGAAGGCGGGCCGACGGGTCAACGACCCACACCGTCGATAGATTCGGTCCGAACGTCGATAGACTGTCGATAGATTCATTCGAGGCAATACCATGATCTCGCGAGCGCCTTTCGTTCCTTTCGCAACCACTCGCAAAAGCCGACCGACTTGTTCGGTCACTTGTTTGGGCCTCCCTCGCGATTCAGTCCGGGAACGTCATCTGCCGTTCCGGTTCCCTGTCCTGCGCCACCCGAGAGCCACGCATGTCCCGTCTCGGTCAGCCGATACCGCTGCAATCTGCTGGTAGGCTTGTCAGGGATCGTCCTTTCCAGCCAGCCCGCATGGACCAGCGGCTCGACATAGGCTTTGCGGAAGTGCTCTCGGTGTTTCATATTGGCCGCCGCCTGTAGTTCCTCGCGGGATCTGGGCCCGGTCGCCGCCGCGCGCAGCACGTTTTCGACTTGCGCGGTGACCTGCGCGGTGACTTGCACGGTGGAAATGCCCAGCGCCGTCGCAAGTTCGACTAACTGCTTCTCGCGAAGAGCCTTGGCTCCGTATTCCACTGTGGGTCTTGCTTGGGCTTGCTTCACCGCGCCTGCCGGGCGTAGTATGCCCGCCATGCGACGCATCTGCATCGTGATGGCGCTGCTGCTTGCCGCCGTTCGGGCCTCTGCCGCCGGACCCGCTTCCGCAACGAACGCGCTCGAGTTCACGATCCGGCGGGCGGCAAACGCGCCGAAAGGGGCCGATACCGGCAGCGTTTTCCTCTGGCCCAACGGGTTTTCCGCCACCAACGCCGCCGTACGCGTGCTGGCCGGCGACGGATCCGAAGCCGGGCACATGATCCTGTGGGCCGCGGAGGGGGAGCCACTGAGGATACTGTTCGACTGCTCGTCCGGCGGGAACGCCTACCGGCTGTTCGTGCAGCCCGGACAAACGGAGCCGGCCCGGGCGAAATGGCATGCCGCCTCGGGCCTGATCCTTGAGACACGCAAGCGCGCGGAAGGTGCGGCCGACACCTGGCAGGACATCCGGAGCCTCTGCGCCACCTCTTCGCCGGTGCTCGGCCGCAGCCTGGCGCCGAACATCTTCCTGGGCATCCACCCGCACGGGCCCACGCGGGACTTCGTTTCCATCTTCCACGGCGTCTTCACGGCCGACAAACCCGGCGCTTACGGCTTCGCCACGATGTCGGAAGGGCCGTCATGCCTCCTGGTGGACGGCGCCATGGTGGCCGGGTGGCCGGGCCGGCACGACGTGCGCGGCGGACGCCGCGCTCAGCATCGCGGCAGCGTGAAGCTCACGGCCGGCCGGCACCGGATCGAGTACCTGAACGTGACGGAGGGCTCCGCGTTCACCGCGGCCGCGGCATGGAAACGTCCGGATTCCGGCCTTTTCGAGATCATGCCGGCCGCGGCTTTTCCGCCGGTGGCGCGATTCGATATGGCCGTGCCGGATCCGGCCGGCAACGCGCCGCCGGCCCGGCCCCTGATGGCATGGGAGATCAAGGAGCATTTCATGGCCAACGACCTGGCCATGGTGGCCATGGAGTTCCGCGTCCTAAACGGCAACGACCGCCGCGAATGGCGCTGGTCGTTCGACGACGGTGCCCGCGAGACGGGGGCCGTCGTGAACCACCTGTTCCTGTCGCCCGGCCTGCGGATGGTGAAGCTGGAGCTGGTGGAGAAGGGCAAGGCGACGGCGTCGATCGAGCAGAAGGTGGCCGTACACCCGCTGTGGTCGCAGGAGAAGGACAGTCCGAAAGACATCTTCCGGGATCAGCGTCGCACGTTTCTGACCGGCCACGCGGCGCGCGCGCCGGTGAACGACCTGATCAACGTGTACCGGATCATGGACGCGGTCGGAAACGCGAAGCTGGCCGGCCGGGCGGCCACGCTGGCGGCCGGGCGGCGGGAGGAGTTCCGGCCGGACAACGCGCAGGGGCTGTATGACCTGGCTTTCTTCTTCCAGCGGCCGTCGGTAAAGCAGTACGGCCAGGCCGAGAACGCGTTCCGCGGCGTGATCGAGATGGACGGACGCGAGCCGCGTCTGCGGGAGATGGCGCGGCTTCACCTGGCGGGTCTGCTCCTGCACATGCTCGACCGCGTGGACGACGCGCGGGTCCACTTGCAGGCGGTCGACGCCGGCCGGCTTTCCAACACGGACCGGCGGCTGCAGGCGATCTACGGGGCCGATCTGCTCCTGGCGGAAGGT
>JAFGIZ010000071.1 GCA_016929365.1 Lentisphaerota bacterium | reverse complement strand
GACAGCCGCCGACCGCGCCCGCTGCACCAGCGTCGCGGCGTCGAAGGTCAGGTCCGCGCCGCGGCGCCCCGCATAGAACCGGTTCTCGCCGCCCGCCGTCACCCGCACATGCGGGAACACCTCCCGCAGCGTGCGGTAAATGGACGAGCCCAACAGCACCGCCTCGCCGCGCAGGCGCTCCGACGTCGTCACTGTCGTCGTCATGAAACCGTCCGCCGCCAGGATACGCCGGATATGGCTGTAGAACGTGCGCGTGTAGAACCGGTTTGCGTACGCCGAATCGGGATGGGGGCCCTGAATACACACGATATCGAACCGCTCGCGGCAGCGCCGGACATAGCGCGGGATATCCTCGTACACGGCCGCCACGCGCGGATCCCCCAACACCGCCTCGAGCCGCGCGGGCGCCGCCTTGCGCAGCAGCCGGCTCACCGCCGGGTCCAACTCCACGTACACCAGGCGATCCAGCGGATACTTGAGCAGCTCGGGCAGCTCGCCGAGCGGGTTGCCGCCGAGCATCAGGACCCGCCGCGCCCCCGGCTTTTGCGCCATCACAGCGTGCACCGCATGCTCGTAGGCGATCGGGTCGGGAAAGACAAACATCACCTGCCCGTTGGCATACAGCGCATACTGCCCGCCCGACTCGGTCACCGCCAGGTTCTGGTACACCGAGTCCCCGGAGCACACCAGCCGCGTGCCGCGGCCCAGCACACCGAACGCGCGCCAGCGCGCCCGTATCGCCTGCCGCTCCAGGGCCGCCAGTCCGGCCGGCCGCAGTGCGGCCGCCGCCAGGACAGCCGCCGCCGCGGCCCAGGCGCCGCGCCGCGCCCACCGCCGGCCGCCGTCTTGCCCTCCCAGCAGCAGCGCGGCGCCCGCCGCCGCCGGCGCCAGCGCCGCCGTCACCAGCCGTACCGGGCTCCACAGCGGCAGCAGCACAAAGGTCAGCAGCGCCCCGCAGGCCATGCTGCCCGCGGCTTCCAGCCGGTACAGAGCGCCCACGGCCGCGCCGGCCCGCCCTCCGTCGCGGCCCTCGGCCAGCGCCTGGCAGGCCAGCGGAAAATACAAGCCGATGCTGAAACAGGTCGGCAGCAGAACCAGGAAGGCCCCCGCCAGGATCGTTCCGAACGGCGCATACTCGCCCGGCGGGACGCCGATAAAAAGCCGCACGGTCCGCGCCGCGCACACCTGCAGCGGCAGCGCCGCGCCCGCGGCACACCACAGCCAGACCAGGATCCCGCGGCTGCGCGTTCCGACGCCGCCCCCGCGCCGCAGCAACCAACGCGCCGTAAACGCCCCGCCGCCGATACCGGTCAGCCAGCAGGCCAGGATCAGGCCGATGCACAACTCGTTGCCGAAAAACACCACGAGCAGCTCGCGCATGAACAACACCTGGGCGGCCGTGGAGAACGCGCCCAGGCAGAACATGGAGAGCAACACGCCCATGCCGCACCTCACGTTCCGGCCGACGTCCGCTAGCGCTTCTCCAGCTTGACGCTCGAGAACACCTTGAAACGACAGCCCGCTTGCCAGGCATCGGGCGGCAACCCGGCCTTCATGCTCAGGGACGCCAGGGTCTCTTCCTTGCTCCATCCCTGTTCCGGAGCCACCTCCGGCAGGTACACCGCGCGGTAGATGCCCTTCTCCAGGATGATGCCGTGCTCGCCCAGCACGAACGCGTCGGGAGACTCGATCGGCTCGATGGGCCCGAGCACCGAAATGGCCACCTTGAGACCGGGCAGCTCGGCGGGCCGGACCGGCGCAAAACGGGGATCGCGCAGGGCCGCGTTGAGCGCGTTGTCGTGCACCGACCGGTATAACGGGGCCTGCGGGGCCAGCGATCCGATGCACCCCCGCAACGCCCCGCCCTCGGTCAGCGTGACAAACGTGGCATACGGGGTTTCCAGCTTCGGGGTCAGCGTGTAGACACTGAAATCAAAATCCCCGCCCTCGCCCGCCACGCCCCATTGCAACGTGTCTTCGGCGATCGTAAAGAGCGTCTCCTGCTCCGCGTCCGTCAAGCCGGGCGACCAGCGCCCGCTGCACGTTTCCTGTATCATGCTGTCCTCCCGCTGCAGGCCCGTGCCTCCGCACGCGCCGCTCAAGGCGCATAACGCCCCGCACACGATGAGCGCGCAGGACATCCCGGGCTTCCTCTCCGTATCTCCTGTGTTCCGATTACGCGACATGCTAAGTTTAATCCCGCCGGGAACGTTCGTACAGTGGACTATAGCGTGCTACGTGTCTTGAGAAAAGGAAGAACCATGGATTTCAAAATGACGTTTTCGACGATCGCCCTGATGCTGGCTGTTGCGCTTTCCGCCGGGGCCGGGCCGCCGGTGTCCCTCACCGCCACGACCCCGCCGGCGGGCGTGGTGCCCCGCTCGCTGGCCAACGAGGCCAACGCCGCCGTCACGCGCGGCCTCGACTGGCTCGCCGCCAATCAGCGCGCCGACGGGTCGTGGTCCAACCGCGACTTTCCCGCCCTCACGGCCCTGCCGCTCTGGGCCTTCATCCGCGCCGGCCAGCCTCAACACACCCCGGTCGTGTCCAACGGCGTTGCGTTTCTGCTCTCCTGCGTGCGGGACGACGGCGGCATCTACCGCACCGTGCCCGGGCGCAAGGGCGGCGGCCTGAGCAACTACAACACCGCCATCTGCATGATGGTCCTGCATGCCGCCGGCGATCCTGAGCTCGCGCCGGTGGTCCGGGACGCGCGCGCGTTCATCGCCGG
>JAFGIZ010000009.1 GCA_016929365.1 Lentisphaerota bacterium | reverse complement strand
TCGCCCCAGAACATCCGGACCCGCTTGCCGCGCTCGTGGCACTTCGCCACGTAATCCTTCACGTAGCCCTGCAAATCTTCGCGGACGAGATCGATCCACCGCCAGGTATCCTCCGTCGGCGGGTAGCCCGGATCCATGTAGCAGGTATCCGTCATCAAGCGGATGTCGAATGGATATCCAACCCGCTGTTCGAACCGTTGCAACCGGTCGGGCGTCGTCGTGCGCTGGTATCCGTACCAGTTGCGCGACGGCACGGCCGGATAGGGCGGTTCGAGTGCGGAAAACGGCGTGATGATCGAAAAGCTGTAACAGAACGTCGTCGGCCGCGCGACCGTCAGGTCGGGCAGGTTGTCCAGCCAGTCCTCCAACAACGCCATGTGCGTCCGGCGGCCGGCCGGAGGAATGCCGTCGACGTTCATCCCTCTGTCGTAGGTTTCCCCGGCCAGGAACAGCACGCGGTACGATTGCCCCGGCTTGCCGCCGGTCACGGTGACCGTTTTCTCGTCCTCGTTCAGGGTCCATTGGTCGCGCGGCAGGAACGCGTGCCTCGATTGTTCCTGGACGTGCACGGCGACCTCCGGCGCGACGTGGGAAGCAAAGACATAATTCCAAGCCTCGGCATGCCCTTGCGGATCCCGGGGGATATCCAGGGAGTACTCCAGCGTCTCATCGTCCGCCGATTTTTCCTTCCAGGGGGATTTGAGGTACGACGTGATCCACAGCTCGCCGCTTTCCGGGTGCGGCGCGTTGCGCGCCGGCGTGAAGGGCATGGCCACCGTCTCGATGCCGCGTTCGCGGTACCAGCGATGAAACTCATTGCGCCTGCGCGAGGTAAACGCCATCGTCGCGCCGAACCGCTGGAACCAGTCCCAGTGCTTTTCCCACGTCTCCGGGTTGTCCGGATCGAAGAACGGGATCGGGGCGGCGACGACCGGTTCGTCCCCGTTCACGTCGCGCCACGGCGAGCCCGCCTCCTGTTCGGGATGATGATTGCGCGACCCCATGGCCAAAGCGGACAGAGCGCCGCTGAGGAATACGATAAGGCATCTGTGAATCATGAGCATCTCCTTTTCAACGCATTGCATGACCATCAAATGGGCCCGCCAGCGGCGGGTTCATTTGTAGGGGTCGATGGAGTTGTGTACGCCCAGCATGGGCGCGAACTAATGGGGTTAAAATCCCCTGTATGTGAACCTCCTGACGGGGAGGAACCGTAAGGCAAATACTAGACGAAGGCAACTGCGGAAGGGTAACCGACCGTGGGGAGGAAGCCGGAGATCAACGCTGTGAGCTTACGAACAGAAAGAGCATACAAGGCCGACGGGCCGGGTAAGGTGTCACAACACACCGAAGCCCATGGTTCAGGCTTGGATGTAAATGCTGAGGCTGCACAGTTGCAGTTCGCGTTCTTATCTGGGGAGACCCCGGAAGCGCAAGCAGACCGGGGAGTCAGCCGAGGGCATACTACCTCGCAGGCCAGCGAGGGAAGGCCCGAACCGGACAGGTGCCCTTCGACCACCGACCCGCAGCATGCCGCGAAGACCCTGAACGGGCGAGTGGATAGGCTGGAGGAGCCGGATGGGAAGCATGGAGGGGCGCAGGTCATCGGACCGCTCTTTGAGCCGCACTTCAGCGCGCACAGCTACGGGTTCCGCCCGCAGCGCAGTACACGCATGGCGCTCGCCTTCCTTCATGCTCCGTAACCTGGGTTGGCCTCACGGACCATCGAAGGGGTGTATTCCGGTTCAGAATCGCCGTATGCGCTACGCAGCGATTGCGACGATCCCTCAATCCACTCTTGCCTCTCGGCGTCTGCGCGTGTCGATTCCGTAACCACCACCAACACGTGACCGCCACGGCCGGCCGCAATGGGTTTGGCCAACTCCAGGTGGGTCGAATCCAAGACTCTTGCCTTAACGAGTACCATTCTGCTCACCTCCGCTACCGAAGAAATTACCACAGGCCGGTCTTTCTAATCAAGACTGCCAACGTTGGCGTTCACCCTGAGCCGCGCCAGCGGCGATAGGGTGCGACGCCGGGTTCGCAGCTGCTCGCCATGCGGGCCAAGCCCGGATTGTCCGATCCCTCCAGTCCGACGAAGCAGTTCGACGAAGCGTATCCGACCATGAGTGCGACAAAGCGGGCGACGAAGTGTCCGTCCGGTCAGTCGCGTGACCAGGCTGCGAACGTAGTGAGCGCCGCATTCCGGCGCGCGCAGCGCGCCGGAACGTGGTGCTCACGGTTCTTTCGAAGGCGCGCCTTCGGAAGATACCGTGGAGCAGCCTTGTTGTGCCCTCTCTATCGGATTTCGAGAATCGTTGACACGGCTTGGCAGACTTCATCAAGTTCGTCCGTAGAGATGGTCTCGATTCTGGATTTGAGCCGGTGTTTAGCAACGGCTCGAATCTGATCAACGATTGCGACCACCGCTTTGCCCTGGCATGTGACCGGCACGGTGATGGGAGGGTGGGGCTTGGCCGCTGTGGATAGCGGGACGACAACAACCGTACGGCGTAGACGGTTGATTGTATCGTGCGTCAGCACAATGCATGGTCGCGTCTTTTTGATTTCGGACCCTTGTGTTGGGTCGAGACCGATCCACCAGATGTCGCCACGCTTGATGGTTGCGTTTGTCATTCCTCAATTCCGTCTTCGAACGATTGCCATTCGTCTATCTCGCGTGTCAACGCGCGGTCGCGGTTCGCGGCCCGGCAAGCTGCGGCGAGAGAACTGTCCCGTTCTGACAATTCGTGTTCCAGTAGACGGGTAACAAGACGCGACCGTTGGCGAGCGGGTACCGCCGCCTGAAACCGGTGCGCCACGACATCGGGTATGGATAGTGTCATTCTCATGAGACTATAATATGACTTATGACTTATGCTGTCAATCCGTTCTTCTCGGGCACAATGCGGAGCATTTTCCGAAGGTCGTCCGCGGCCTTTGGAAATATGCTCCGGCGTCTTTTTCGGGATTCTCATCCTCCCAGTTCCGTCACCACCGCCTTGTACTTCTCGTGGATCATCTTGCGGTCGAACTCCCAGAACTCGGCCAGCATGGCTTGGTCTTCTTTATCCGTGAAGTAGCCCCGGGATGCCGGGAAAAAGACCTTGTCTTCCTTCTCGATATGCTGCGGGTAGAACTCGACCAAGGTCCTCAGTTGATCGGCTATGTCGGCGAGGGCCGACGCATCGCCGTTCCGATATCGAGTGTTTGCATCGACGAGAGCTTTGGTTGTCTTGCGTCCGAAGACGTGCTCCTCAATCAACTCATTCATGACCTGTCGGTCCTCGGCCGAGAGGTCCTTCCTGTCAAGGCGGCAAAAGAGGATGTCTTCTTCCTTTCCGTGGTGAGTACGATCGGCATATGTCCGAATGAAATCAACGGCGGTGTCAACAAAGACGGGATCGACCTTGCGCTCCGACTCGATCTGTCCGAGGGCTGACTTGATCAAGTCGATCATCTGCTCAATCAGGCGATGCTCCATCATCAGTGGTCCTCGTGCTTGCATTTTCATCTCCCCTTTCTTTATTCCTTCCATAGGTCCCAGACGGAGGCTTTTCCGCTGGTCGTGTCGAATCCCCAGAAGCTGCATTCCGTTGCACTGGATGGCCGGCTCATGAAATCGTCTCGGATGTGTCTCGACACGTGTGTCATGTGAAAGACATGCAACATACGAGATGGCCGTGGCGACAGGGATCTTCCCGGAATTGCCGCAGTTCGCGCGCATTTCCCGCTGTTTCCGAAACCGGCACGCCTGATGCTCTTCCAAGTAGTCGCGAGGACAGGAGGTGATTGAGATGAAGAGCAAATTCCTAAACTGGCTGAACGAGACGATAGAGCGGGTACCTTTCCCGGAAGCCGGTGAATTTGGGGTCGGGACACGACAGCATGGTAGCCGGCGCAACTACGGGCGCAAGAGCGAACATCGACATAGTCGCCACATGGGCCATGACAACGACATAGCCTAGTGCGCCCTTGCGGGGGTCTGAGTTCACAGGTCGTCATCTTCGTAAACCCGAATGCGGAGCTGAGTCGAATCCGGCTTCTCCGTAGCACGCTTGCGTGCGGAGGGGAAGGCGATTTCGACTCAAGGGACTGGTTGCGGCGCAAGCCGCCGCCAGGCCCTTGAGCTTGCTCAGCTCCGCATTGCCGGCGGCGCAGCCGCCGGCAACAAGGAAATGACCAGTCCCCTGGACTTCACAGCCGACCAAGTTCGTTTCATCGACGGCTCGGGCTAAGCAAGGCGACGCTATCCAGAGAGCCTCGGTGACGAGGTCCCGGGGCCACCCCGGCCGGTCAGGCTGGTCTGTGGAAACAGAAGTACAACCTTGGTTTGCAGTACGAAAGATCTGCTCCGTGGCGGCTCCGTGGGCGCCACGGAATCTGCCACGAGAGAGAATCGCGCGTAACGCACCCCTCTGTAAGTCGTTGATGGAACAGCAGGTGAGGGTGCCGGCTCAGGGATTCGAACCCCGGACACGAGGATTATGATTCCTCTGCTCTGACCAACTGAGCTAAGCCGGCACGGGTCACACAGCAGGCCCTTACGGTAGGCCATCGCGTCCGGCCTTGTCAATAGGCGGCGCGGGGCGGACGGGGGCGCGGGCTTTTCGCGCTGGAAACCCGGGCGGGCGGCGTGTATCGTGCCGCCATGCTCCAGACGCTGCGCGTGAAGAATCTCGCGATTGTCGAAAACATCCGCGTCGACTTCGGCAAAGGGCTGAACGTCATCACGGGCGAAACGGGCGCCGGCAAGTCGATTGTCGTCGGCGCGCTGGGGCTCGTGCTGGGCGAGCGGGCGGACCGCGGGCTGATCCGCTCGGGCGAGACGCAGTGCGGCGTGGAAGCCGTGTTTCAACTGGCCGACTCCGCCGACGTGGACGCGGTCCTGGAGGATCTCGGCATCGAGCCGTGCGAGGACGGGGTCCTGGTCCTGCGTCGTATCGTGGCCGCGTCCGGATCGGGCAAGGTGCTGGTCAACGACGCTCCGGCCACGGTGCAGGCGCTCCGGCGGATCGGCGACCTGCTGGTGGACATGCACGGGCCGCACGATCACCAGTCGCTCTTGAACCCGGACTTTCAGCGCGACCTGCTGGATTCGTTCGGCCATCTCTGGAAGCTCCGGGCCGCGTACGAGGACGCCCACGGCGCGGTACGCGAACTGGAACAGCGGCGCGCGGCGCTGGAGGGGGACGACGGCGACACGGCGGAGCAGATCGAACTGCTCAGCTACCGGGTCAAGGAGATCGCGGCCGCCGAGCTGACGCCGGAAACGGAAGCCGAACTGGAACGCGAACATATCCGCGTGGCCAACGCGCAACGCATCCTGGAGCTGGCCGAGGGAATCCGCAACGCGTTGAGCGAGGGGGAGGGCTCGGCCTGCGACGGCGCGAGTGCGGCCGGCAACGCGCTGGACGAGCTGGCCGGCCTGCTGGACGACGCCGCCCCCTGGCGCGACGAGGCGCGCGCCGCCGCGGTGCAGCTCCGCGAGCTGTCCGACAGCGTGGAGCAGGCGACGCGGGACGTGGAAGGCGATCCGGAGCGGCTGCAGTGGCTGGAGGACCGCCTGGCGCTGGTACACAAGCTCAAGCGCAAATACGGCGGGTCGGTCGCCGCGGTGCTGGAGACGGCCGAGCGCGCGCAAACGCGGCTGGACGACCTGGCCTCGCGCGGCGAGCGCCTGGCGGAGATCGCCAAGGCACAGGCCGCCGCGTGCGGGGCGCGGGACAAGACGGGCCTGGCGCTGCGCCAGGCGCGGGAGAAAGCGGCCGGCGCCCTGGCCGAGGCCATTACGCGGGAGTTGCAGGATCTCGGGTTCCCGCACGGGGCCTTTGCGGTCGGGTTGACGCCGGTCGAACCGCAGGCCGGCGGGATGGACGCCGTGGAGTTCGGATTCGCCCCCAATGTAGGGGAGGCGATGCGCTCGCTGCGCGCGATCGCGTCCAGCGGCGAAATTTCGCGGGTCATGCTGGCCGTCAAGGCGGTGCTGGCGGCCCACGACCGGATTCCCGTGCTGGTCTTCGACGAAATCGACGCCAACGTGGGCGGCGAAACCGGCAACGCCGTGGGCGAGAAACTGGCGGCCGTCGCGGCCAACCACCAGGTCCTCTGCATTACGCACCTGCCCCAGGTGGCGGTGTACGGGGCGACGCATTTCGAGGTGAGCAAGCACGTGCAGGCGGGGCGCACCCGCACGGGAATCGCTGCGCTCGACGCGCACGCCCGGGAAGAGGAAATCGCGCGCATGCTGGGCGGCCGGGGGCCGACGCGGACGTCACTCCAGCATGCCCGGGAGCTCCTCCGGGAGGGGTCCGGGTAAAGGGCCGGCGAGCGCGGCTTCCAGGTCGGGGTCGGGCTCGCCGCCCGCGCGCAGGCTGGCGTCGTAATGCGCGCGGGCTTCCGCGACGGCGGGCGGGGTCCGGGCCAGCAGGAGACGCGCGAGATTGTAGTGCGCTGCGCTGCATGCGGGGTCGGCGTCGAGGGCGGAGCGGAGCTGCTGTTCGGCGGCGCCGAGGCGGCCGAGGCCCGCCGACGCGGTGGCCAGCAGCAGGAGGGCGTCCGCCTGTGCCGGCGTTTCCTCCAGCAGCCCCAGCATCAGCGTCTCCGCGTCTGCGTAGCGGCCCGCCCGGCATTGTACCGCCGCGGTCAGCAGGCGCACGGATACACTGTCGGGCGCGGCGTACAGGGCGTCGAGCGTCAGGGTGCGGGCCTCTTCGATCCTGTCTTCGGACAGCAGGGCGCGGATCGCGGCGCGCAGCGTTTCGGGATCGACGGGCGGGGCCGCGCCGGGCGTGTCGGCTCCGGGCGGCGCGGGGGGCGGGACCTCCGGTACGGACGGCGCCTGCCGCTCCAGGCGTTTGCGGAGGGTCTCGATCTGGTTGGCGCAGTAGGCCAGGCGAAACCGCACCACCTCCGGCTGCCATTCGGGCCACGCCTTGCCCAGCCGGGCATAGGCGTCGGCCGCTTCGCGGTAATGTGCCACGGCTTCCTCGAAGCGGCCGGCATCGCGGGCTTCGTCGGCATTGACCAGGGCCCGGTAGGCACTGTGAAACTCCAGGGCCGCCGGCACGTCGGCTTCCGCGGCCGGCGCGCCGGCCGGCAGGACCAGCGCGAGCATGAGCGCGAGGATGTTTCTCATGACGTCCCCATTCTATGCCGCGCGCCGGGCGAAGGCAATAGCCGGCATCCGGCCGGACACCCCTTCGTTCTTGATCTCCGCGGTGCGGTCGCGTACAAGACGCGGTATGGCGGAAGGCGAGGTCAAACGGCGTGCGGTCCGGCGCCGGCGCAAGAGTTCGAAACGCAGGCGCCTGATGATTATTGCCCTGGGATGGTGCATGGTCGTCATCGGGGTCGGCCTGGTGGTCGGCTTCGGGGTGGGCGGCAACCGGCGGATTCAGCTGCTCGGCCTGTTCTACATCATGGCCGGGTTCGGGATCCTCGCGGTGCGCGAGCTGAGGGCGCGCCTGCGCGGCACCCGGAAACGGGTTTAGGATGAAGACCTCTCCAGGGACGGTATCGTGGCGGCGGGTGTGTTACGGAGTTGATCTCCAGGCCGGGGCCCCCGTCGCGGTGCGCGGCGAACGCGCGGGCGGGCGGGTCAGGCTGAAGGCGCTGCCCTCGGGCGAAAGGCCGCCCGCGGGGGCCGCCTGCGCCTGTGCCGTGGCGGTCGGCGAAAGCTTTACGCGCCGGATCGAATCGCCCCTGGCCTCGGCGCGCAAGGCGCGCAAGGTCCTGCCGACCCTGCTCGACATCCAGCTGCCGTTTCCCCTGGAATCGTGCGTGACGATGTTTACGGACACGCCGGAGAGCGGCACGGACAAGCGGGAGGCGCTGGCGGCGGCGGCCCGGCTGCCGAACGCGCGCCGGGCCCTGGAAGCCTGCGCCGCGCAGGGGATCGATCCGCTCGCGCTGGACCACGAAGGGTTGGCCCTCTGGACGCAGAGCCGGCGCGAAGTGCCGGCGGCGGACGAAACCGCGGTGCGGGTCGTCGCGAGCCTGGAGGCGGACCGCGCCGCCCTGGTCGTGGGCCGGGGCGCGCGTTACCTGAACGCGCGCGCCTTCCGGCCGGGCGATGCAGCCCAGGCGCTGCGGCTGGCGCGGGCGCAGCTGGATCAGGCCGGCGGCCCGGGCGCGGTTGAATGGGTCTGGGCAGGCTCGGGCGCGGCCGATACCGCGCGGCTGGCCGCGCTGCGCGGGCCCCTGGAAGCCGAATGGGGCGGCGGGCCGTCCACGGTGGTCCGGGAACCGGGGGCGTTCCTGGCGCGCGCCCTGGCGACGCGCGCGCTCCTGCCGGGGCCGCTGCGCTGCAACCTGCGCACCGGACCGCTCGCGCATCCGGCGCAGGAACGGCGCGCCCGGCGCCTGGGCGTGACCGCGGCCGGCCTGGTTCTCGCGGCGGGTCTCGTGCTGGCGGGGTCCGCGGCCGCGGCGCGGCTGATCGCCGCGCGGCGGGAAGCGCGGGTGGACCACGTGTTCCGTAACACGATCGACGCCGCGGCCGGCTATGCCGTCAGCGCGCGCGGCGCGGACGCGCTGCGCGTGGCCCGCGCCGAGCTGGACCGCGCCGCGGCGGCGCGGCGTCCGTTCCTGGCGGCGTTCCGGCCGTCGCTGGCGGATACGGCGGCGGCGGTCGCCGCCACCGCGGCGCAGCACGGCCTGACCATCGAACAACTGACGCTGACCCGGGATACGGCGCGGGTCGACGGCACCGGCGGCGAGTGGGCTGCCTGCGAAGCGTTGCCGGCCCGCCTGGCGGCGCTCGGGTACGCCGTGACGCTCGACCGGCGGGAGGCGCTGGTGGACGAGCGCATTCCGTTCTCAATCACGACGGAGGGCGGCGATGACTGAGCGGCACTGGCGGAGCGCGGTATGGAGCGCGGCGCTGGGCGTCCTGCTGATCGGCGCCGTGCTGGGTTGGCGGACCCGGACGGACCTGCGCGCACACGCGCGGCGGCTGGAGCGTAAGCGGGAGGAGCTGGCCGAGGCGCGCGCGTTGTACGCGCGCCGGGCCGGACTGGAGGCCGCGGCGGCCGCGTTGCGCGCGTTGCCGGACGGACACCCCGCGCCGCTGGACGGGTTGCTGGCGGCGCCGGGGGCGCAGAAGCCGGATGACAGCCGCGAGGAGGCCGCGGCGGCGCCGGGCGGCTGGCGGGTTTGGCGGCACGAACTGGTGTTCCGCGATGCCCCGCTCGCGGACGTGATGGATTGGGTCTGCCGGGCCGAGGCGGCCAACGGGAGCGCGGCGGGCCGGGCGCCGGTGCGGCCGCCCTGGCGGCTGGAACGGCTGGCGTTTACCGCCTCGCCGCGGGCCCCGGGGCGCGGCCGCATCGTCGTGGCGCTCGAGGCCGTGGAGCGCGAGGACGCGCGGTAGGCGAGGCTGCAGACCGTGGCGGCGCCGTGCGACCCCGCGCCCCGGCGTAACCGTTGACCGGCGAGCCTCAGTCGGTAAGCAGGACCTGGTCGCCGCGACCGGGTGGCAGCAGCACGGCGTTGGTAAAGACAAAGTCCGGGGGCAGGCGTCCGTTCAGGACGGGGCCCCAGGCCGTGCCGGCCGGCCCGGTGCTGCGGCGCGTGCGCTGGGTCAGGTAGATGCCCCCGATCTGCAACCGTGACGCCTGCAGGGCGGCCATGCCGTCCGGTCCGGCGGGCGCGAGGACGGACGGGCGGTCGCCGTACCAGGCCGTGGCCCAGGGGATATCCGTGCAGAGTGTTTCGTCCGGTTCGAGCTGTGCCGCGGCATAGGCGGCGTAGGGGGGGAAGTAGGGCGGATAGGGCGCGGTGGGGGTGGCGCCGCCCAGCCGCAGAAGCAGCGGCAGCGCCGCGATCGCGACGAAACTCCAGGTCAGGATCACTTCCCAGCCCGGGTCGAACAGTTCCAGCCGCTCCAGGACCACGAAAAAGTACGCCGTGCCGAAGAGGATAATCAGCGGGAGAAACGCGCGCATGGCGACGCCGCCGGATTCAGACAGGGCCGCCGCCGGAACCAGGAGCAGGAGGGCCAGAACGACGCACCAGCGCAGGGTATCGGCATCGCGGTTCTCGAAACGGTGCAGGAGCGCCACGAGGAAGAAGGCCATCACCAGTCCGTTGCCGAGCGTGCGCAGCCGCCTGTCCAGCACGGGGGCGAGTTGGTTGACGAGCTTGTACCGGGCGGCGCGGATCACGCGGGGTGGATCCAGTTGGGGCGCCGGGTCCCGGTCGAAGCCGTCTTCGGCATAGAGCACGCTGTCTGCGAGCGCGGCCTGCGGGGCGAGCCCCAGGGGGTTGCCGGTCAGGGCGGCGTTGCGCCAGAGCCATGGCGCGGCGATGAGGAGCGCGACACCGGCGAGCGCGCCCGCGGCGGACAGCCGTCCGCGCGGGAGCCGGGCGGCGCAATAGAGCGCCGCCGCCGCGGGGAGCACGGCCATGCTGTAGCGCGTGAGAAAGGCCAGGCCCGCGGCCGTTCCGGCGAGCAGGAGCGGCGCCCACGCGACGCGCGGCGTGTCGCCGCCGGGCGGACGCCGCAGCGCACGCACGGCCAGGTAGAGTGCGGCGCAGGCCAGGAAGGACAGAAGGGGCAGCGCCGTGCCGCCGGCGGCGTCGCACAGCACGCGCTCGCTCAGGAAATATACCGCGACGGCCGTCAGCGCCGTGCGGCCGTCGAAGCAGCGCCGGGCCAGCAGGTAGAGCAGGAGTCCCGCGCCCGCGGTGCATAGAAAGCCGAGCGGCAGAATCACGGTCCATTCGGGGGCGTACCGCGGGGAGCCGGGGTCGACGGCGAAGGACGGCCGGGCCAGCGCGAAGCCCGCGGCCAGAACGGCGGGGTAAACCGGCCCGCGGCGGAGCTCGGGCCGGCCTGCCGCGGCCGGCCGGGCCGGATCCAGGTAGTGCGCGTCGACGGGGCGCAGGCACTGCGTCGTGAATCCGCGGCCGCGCGCCAGCGACCGGCCCAGCTGGGCCGCGTCCATCGCATCCGCCAGCCGCAGGCCGCGGAACTGCGACACGGCGTAGACGCCGAAGAGCGCGCCGATCACGGCCAGCAGGATCAGGGCGCGCAGCAGGCGGTGACCCGCGCCGGTGTCGAGAGCGGCGATGATACGCTGGATGAGGTTTTCAGGAGGCTGCATCGTGTTCCCGGTACTGTTTCAGCTTGCGGTGGAGGGTGCGGCGGCTGATTCCCAGTTCCTGCGCCGCCCGGGTGCGGTTATTGCCGTGGCGCTTGAGGGCGTCGAAAATGAGCTGCTTCTCCGCGCCGGCCAGGGAGGCGGGAGCGGCGGCGGGGAGGAGCGTGCCGCGCGAGACGGCTCCGGGCCCGCGGACTTCCTCGACGATGTTGCGGGGCACGTCGCGCGCGGTGAGGCGCGGGCCGCGGGCGAGCACCACCATCTTTTCAATCGTATTGCGCAGCTCGCGCACGTTGCCCGGCCAGGAATAGGCGGTCAGCAGGTGCAGCGCGTCGGGCGTGAGGCCGTCGATCGTCTTCGCGTTCTTGCGGCAGGCTTCCCTGAGAAAATGATCGCACAGCAGCGGTATGTCGTCCGCGCGTTCAGCCAGGGGCGGCAGCGTGATGGTGACCACGTCGAGCCGGAAGAAGAGGTCTTCGCGGAAAGACCCTTCCTGGACAAGGGTCTTGAGATCGCGGTTGGTCGCGGCGATCAGCCGGATGTCCACGTCGACCGGTTCGTTGCCGCCGACGCGTTCGAAGGTCCGCTCCTCGAGCACCCGGAGCAGCTTGACCTGCACGGCGGCGTCGATCTCGGAGACCTCGTCCAGGAAGAGCGTGCCGCCGTCGGCCATCTCGAAACGTCCGCGCCGGCGGCCGGCGGCGCCCGTAAAGGACCCTTTCTCGTGGCCGAACAGTTCGCTTTCGAGCAGCGTCGGCGCAAGCGCCGAACAGTGCACGGCCACGAACGGGCCCCGTGAACGGGTGCTGAGGCGGTGGATGGCGTGGGCCACCAGCTCCTTGCCCGTGCCGCTGGCGCCCTGGATCAGGACGGTGGCCTGGGTGGGCGCCGCCTGGCGGATCGTGTCAAACAGGGCCTGCATCGGCGCGGACTGGCCCACGATGTTCTCGAGCCCGAATTTCTCGTCCAGCTCGCGGCGCAGCGACAGGTTTTCGGATTCCATGGCCGACGAACGCAGCGCGCGTTTCAACAGCAGATCGAGGTGATCGAGGTTCACCGGTTTCATGAGAAAATCGTAAGCGCCCCGCTTCATCGCTTCGACCGCCGTTTCGACGTTCCCGTAGGCGGTCAGCAGAATACAGATCAGCCTGGGCTGGCGGACCAGGGCGCGCTGGAGCAGCGTCAGGCCGTCCATGCCGGGCATGCGGACGTCGGCCAGCAGGATGTCGACGGCGTTGCCGTCCAGTATTTCGAGCGCGCGTTCGCCGCCCTCGGCGGTGAGCACGCGGTAATCCCGTTGCAGCGCGCGTTTCAGACCATCGCGCGTGTTGCGGTCGTCGTCGACCACCAGGATGCCGGGCCGGGCGGGTTCGTGGATCATGCGTCCTCGTCTCCTTTATGGTTGCCTGCTTCCAGGAGGCGCACGCGGCGCTCGGCGAGCGGAAGCAGGAGGGTAAAACGGGTTCCCGTCTGCGGTTTGCTTTCCACCTCGATCTGGCCCCCGTGGTCCTGGATGATGCGCTGGACGATCATGAGGCCGAGACCGGAGCCCTCGGACTTGGAGCTGTAATACGGATCGAAAATCCGGCCGAACGCTTCGGGTTCGATGCCGACGCCCGTGTCTTCGAAGGCGATGCTGAAATAGGGGTCGGTGACGGCCAGGCTGATCGTCAGCGACCCGCCGTCGGGCATGGCCTGGAAGGCGTTGCGGATGATGTTGAAAAACGCCTGCTTGATCTGGTTGCGGTCGACCCGGATGCGCGGGAGCGCGTCGGGACAGACGATCTCGACCTCGATGTGCCGGTTCTGGATCTCCTCCTTGAGCAGCGTCAGGGTTTCCTTGAGCAGCGCGTCGATGCGGGCCGGGGCGAGCTTGGGCGTGGCGGGACGGATGGCGCGCAGGAACTGGGTGATGATGAGATCGAGGCGGGAGACTTCTTTCTTGGCCACGTCCACCAGCTCGCGCAGGTTGTCGGCGTCCCGCGCCGGAACGCCGCCGCCCTCGGCAAGTTGCCCGATCTCGCGGTCGAGGAGCTGCAGGTGAATGTTCAGGGCGTTGAGCGGGTTGCCGATCTCGTGGGCGACGCCGGCGGCCAGCAGCTTGACGGCATTCAACCGCTCGGATTCGATCAGGGTTTCCTCCTGCCGGCGCGCCTTGAGAACGTCGCGCAGGATAACGACGGCGCCGCCTTCCTCGCCGTATTCGGGCGAAAGCGGCACCACGTAGAAATCCAGCAGGCGGTGCTCGGGATACGTTACCTCGATTTCGGTACTGATCAGGCGCGACCACTCCGTCACGTCGAGGCTCAGGACCCGGTCCCAGTCGATCTCCTTGAGAAAGCGGGAGATAGGACGGCCGCGCGCTTCTTCCAGGGCGAACCCCATGAGCGTCTCCGCCGCCCGGTTGGCGTAGCTGATCGCCCCGGTGCCGGTAATGACAATGACGCCCTCGCGGATGGACTGGAAAATCGTCTCCAGCAGCCCCCGCTCGCGCGCCAGCCGCAGAAACTGGGCCTGCAGACTCTGGGGATCGAGCTTGTCCAGCCGGTCGATCAGCTTGTCAAAAAAACCCGTTTTCATCGTTTCCGATCCCTCGCGTCCGTGTCACTATGACCCACCTTAAGCTAAACAGACGTGGCAAATCAAGTCCGGGTGTGGCAGAGTACGGAGGGTGTCACGCGGGCGGGGCGGGCCGGTTTCCGGGAGCGGGGTTGCTATGGATACAGTGCGGGTGGCGGAGACGTTCACGTCGCTGCAGGGGGAGTCGCGTTACGCCGGCTGGCCGTGTTTTTTCGTGCGGCTGGCGGGGTGCAATCTGCATTGCCGCTACTGCGACACGCCGGAGGCGCGCGCGGGCGGCGTGGAGCGGCCGGTAGCGGCGCTGGTGGACGCCTGGCGGCGGAGCCGCGCGGCACTCGCGGAGATTACCGGCGGCGAGCCCTTGCTGCAGGACGGGTTTCCCGCGCTGGCCGAGGGGTTGCGTGACGCGTCGGACCGGCCGGTTCTTGTCGAGACCAACGGAAGCCTTGACCTGACGCGCGTCCCGGAGGGTGTGACCGCGGTTGTGGACGTGAAGTGTCCGGGCAGCGGGGAGGCCGGCTCTTTCGACCCGGCCAACCTGGCGCGGCTGCGGCCGTATGACGAGGTGAAGTTCGTCCTAAGCGGCCGCGAGGACTACGAATGGGCGTCGGCCTGTGTCGCGCGGCACGGGTTGGCCGGGCGGGTGGCCGCGGTGCATTTCGGTCCCGTGCACGGCGCGCTGGACGCCGCGGCGCTCGCACGCTGGATCCTGGACGACGGGTTGAACGTGCGGCTCCAGGTGCAGCTGCACCGGTGGATGGGCCTGCGCTGAGCGGCGCCGGGGGTCTTTCGGCTCGACAGCCGGCGTGCGGCGTCCGACACTCGGCGGATTATGAACGCGAGCCCGGAAACGCTGGAGAAGGCCGTGGTCCTGCTGTCCGGCGGCATCGATTCCACGACGCTGCTGTTTGACGTGAGCCGGCGGGCGCAGGGGGTATACGCCCTGTCCTTCGCGTACGGCCAGAAGCACGCGCGGGAACTGGACCTGGCGCGCCGGCAGGCGCGGCGGGCCGGGGCGGCCGAACACCGGGTGATCGCCCTGGACTGCTTCGGAACCCTGACGCAGGGCGCGTCGGCGCTGACCGACGCGGCGCTGCCCGTGCCGGACCTGGCGCGGATGAGCGGGGCGGAACGGGCGCGGCCGCCGACCTACGTGCCGAACCGGAACATGACGCTGCTGGCCCTGGCGGCGGCGTATGCGGAGTCCATCGGGGCGGCCGACGTGTTTTACGGGGCGCAACGGCAGGACGCGTACGGGTACTGGGACTGTACTCCCGAGTTCGTACGCCGGCTCAATAGCGTGCTGGCGCTGAATACCGCGTTCCCGGTAACCGTGCATGCGCCGTTTGCCGGCATGCGGAAGGCGGAGGTTGTCAAAATTGGTCTGGAGCTTGGCGTCGCCTACGCCCATACTTGGTCCTGCTATCGCGGGGGGGAAACACCCTGCGGCACCTGTCCGGCCTGCGTGGAACGGCGCCGGGCCTTTGAGGAATGCGGTATTGACGAGAGCGTGAAGGAGACGGGCCCGAGCGCCTGATTGCCGGCAGCCAT